>JBKBRK010000007.1:0-37368 GCA_046292245.1 Aquificaceae bacterium | reverse complement strand
CATCCATAGCAAGTTGTGCTGTCTGTTTTTGCACCGAAATGGCACTCAATATGGGAATAATTCCTAATCCTAAATTACCGCCCTTCCTTTCAAAGTTTATAGAAGTCACGCTCGCCAGCGCTATGTAATCTGCCGATTGAGCTTTCAACTGCTTACCCACAAGGGCAAGTTCCTTTTGAATGGCTTCAACGGCATCTCTGTCAAAGACCTTAAAACATTTAGTGGAGGTTATGGCATTGGTGAACATATCTTTTAAACCCTCTCCTATTCCCTCAAAGCTGGGAATTCCTGCCAAATTTAAAAGGCTTTGCCAAAGTTTTTGCGATGGTTTTTCCTTGGGGTATACGCCGATAGATCCCCATCCTGTGTAAAATTCCACAGGGGGTGTGGAATTTTTTCTAAGGGGTGTGGAATTCCCTGTGGAATTCTTTGAATAAAAATAACGGAAAAAGCATGGGTTAGAAATAGGGTGTGAAATTTTATCTTTGGGATGTGGAATTTATGTGGAATTTGGTGTGGAATTTGAAAAGAAAAAAAATACGGAAAAAGCCGTATTTAGGGAACAGCATCCCATGAATTTGAGTCTGGTTTTATCAAGTGCTATTATTATTATTCTTTTTTTAATAATAATAATAAAGAAAAAAAATAAAATAAATAATAATAGGCACCCTCAAATTTCACACCCCCTTAGGAAATCCTTGAAAATCAAGCATTTGCGAAAACAAAATTTCACACCCCCTTTCAAAGTATTGATATTTCTTGTTTTTCTGCGTGCGTCAAACCATTGAGAATCAAGCACTTCAGAAAAATTCCACAATTTCACATCCCTATTTCTAAGTATGGGCTTTTCCGTACCTTTTTACTAAGGATTTACACAGAAATTCCACAGGGGGGTGTGGAATTCTTTTATGATTTATATCAGTATTTACAGGGTAGGAGTTTTTTCCTTTGTTCTGTATTGTAAAGCATCCGCTATGTGGTGGCTTGCGATCTTTTCTTTCCCTTCCAAATCTGCTATAGTTCTTGCAACCTTTAAAAGCTTCATGTAGCCCCTCCCCGTTAAGTTCATTCTATCAATTGCGTTTTTTAGAAGGTTTTGAGCTTCTTGGGTCATAACGCAGTACTTTTTTATCTCTTCGTTGGTCATGCGTGAGTTATATTTGGTTTTGCTGTTTTTGAACCTTTCCCTTTGTACTTCCACAGCCCTTATAACCCTCTCTCTTATTTGGGAGGATGTTTCTCCAGATTTCATGGAAAGGAGGTCTTCCCTTTCCACGGGATTAACCCAAACCCTTAGGTCTATTCTGTCCATGATGGGACCCGATATTCTTGATTGGTAAGCCTTTAACTGCATATGGGTACATACACAGGGTTTGTAGGGATTTCCATAATTACCACAGGTGCATGGGTTCATGGCAACCACCATTAAAAACTCCGAAGGGAAGGTTATCCTTCCCCCAACCCTTGATACAGTTACCCTACCATCTTCCAAGGGCTGTCTTAAGGATTCTATGGCTTTTCTACTAAATTCTGGAAACTCATCAAGGAACAAAACTCCCCTATGGGCGAGGGATATCTCCCCCGGTTGTGGAATTGTGCCACCACCTACAAGGGCAGATTCAGAGGCATTGGTGAGGGGGCTTCTAAAGGGTCTTCTCTTTATTATGGGAAGGCCCTCGTTAAGAAGTCCAGCTACGCTGTATATACGTGTTATCTCTATGGCTTCCTCAAAGGTCAAAGGTGGCATTATGGTTATCAATCTTTTGGCAAGCATGCTTTTCCCAGTGCCCGGCGGACCGATCAGCATAACAGGGTGAAAGCCTGCGGCGGCTATCTCCATAGCCCTTTTAGCTTGATGCTGTCCATATACTTCACTAAAGTCCATATCAAAATCTTGGGAATCTTCAAAGAGTGTTTTTACATCTATCTTTACAGGTTCTTTTCTTAGATTGCCCGTTAAAAAGTCAATAACCTCTTCAAGTTTTTCAAAGCCATAGATTTCCACACCCTCTACAATGCCCGCCTCTTTTGCGTTTCCCGAGGGCACTATAAAACGCCTATAGCCCAACTTTTTCAGGGATATTACTACGGGAAGAACTCCCTTTACAGGGTTTATCTTTCCATCCAAGGAGAGCTCCCCCATTACTATGAAGTTTTCTGGAAAATCCAACCCCGTGGAAAGTTTAACTATGCCAAGGGCTATGGGAAGGTCGTAAAAGGTTCCCTGTTTTTTTACATGAGAGGGTGATAGGTTTACCGTTATTCTCTTCAAAGGTAGTTGAAAGTCGCTGTTTTTTAGAGCGGACCTAACCCTGTCCTTTGCCTCGTTTATAGCCTTGTCAGGCAGACCCACTATGGAAAACTGGGCAAGTCCGTTGGAAATATCCACCTCCACATCCACTTCAAAGCCCTCTATTCCCAAAACACCCCCGCTTTTTACCCTGCAAAACATAAGGAAATTATACCAGTTTGGGATAACCTTAAGCTTATTCCAAGGTTGCTAACTTCTTATATCTTAGGTCTTTTAGAAGTTGATAATCCTTCTTTATATCCCTTCCTGCCCTTGTGAGATATCCGCCCACCATCATGGCGTTGGTCATCAAAACAGCCATTCCATGAAAATCTCTAAGGTTTTGCTCCCTTCCACCGCAGAGTCTTAACTCCGCCTTTGGGTTTACAAACCTAAACATGGCTATAACTTTTAGTGCCTCAAGGGGTGTAATACCTGGCGCCTCCTGAAGGGGTGTTCCCTCTATGGGCATAAGGAAGTTAAGGGGTATGGAATCCACCTCAAGCTCTCTATAGGTTAATGCCAGATCTACACGGTCTTCGTAGCTCTCTCCCATTCCAAATATACCACCGCAACATGTGGAAAGACCTACCGCCTTTATTCTCTTTATGGTTTCGTATCTATCCTTCCATGTGTGGCTGCTTACTATATGTGGGAAAAATCTCTCGGAAGCCTCTAGGTTGTGATTTACCCTTTTTACACCAGCAGCCTTTAGCTTTTTTAGGTCCTCTTCCCCAAGGGTGCCCGCAGACACACACACATTTATGGGAATACCTTCTTTTTTTATCTCTTCAACCCCTTGGCATATTCTTTCCACCTCTTCTTTAGAAGCAGATTTTCCACTTAAAACCATACAATAGCGGTTTGCTCCAAATTCCACACCCCTATAGGCTCCTTCCAATATCTCTTCCGTTGGTACCAAGTTATATACGTTTATAGGAGTTTTGTAAAACTTTGATTGGGCGCAGAACTTACAATCTTCGGAACATGCTCCACTTTTGGCGTTTATTATAGAACAGAACTCTATCTTGTTTGGGGGATGGAAATGGTTTTTCACCTTTTGAGCAAGGTACACCGTTAGGGCTATGTACTCGTCGGGCACTTGGAGTATCCTAAGGGCTGTTTCCTTGTCTATGGGTTTGTAATTTATGGCTTTTTCCGCCACTTCAAAGAGAAAATTCTCTATTATATCCATACCTTTCCTCCTTGGATTATTTAAATATACGCTGGGTAAAAAATTGTATAAGGTGAATTTATCATCCGGTGTTTTTTGCTTATAATACATAACCATGAGCTTGCTAAAGGTCTATGACGAAGAGGGTAATCTTTTGGAATCTATTAAGGACTATGAGGAAATAAGGAAAAAACTGGCTTCTTTGAAGGTTATCTTTGAAAGATGGAACACGGATAAGGAGCTTCCTTGGTCTGCTACACAGGAAGAGGTTTTACAAGTCTACAAAGAAGACGTGGAAAGGATAGTAAGGGAGTATGGCTTTAAATCCATAGACGTGGTCAGCCTAACACCCGACCATCCCAAAAGGGAAGAGCTTAGGAATATGTTTCTTTCGGAGCATACTCATTCGGACTTTGAGGTAAGGTTTTTCGTGGATGGTTGTGGCACCTTTTATCTCCATATTGGCGACAAGGTTTATGTAGTTTTGTGCGAAAAAGGGGACTTTATAAGCGTGCCGGCGAACACCAAGCACTGGTTTGATATGGGCATCAAGCCCTTTTTTAAGGCTATAAGGTTCTTTTCAATCCCCGAGGGTTGGGTTGCCAACTTTACTGGTTCTGATATATCCAAAAGGCTACCAAGCCACGATGGGATAGTGGAGAGTTAAGCTTGGAACTCCCAAGGCTCTATGCCATAACCGACAGCAGAAGGTATCCAGATCTTTTAGAAAGGCTTGTTAAAGCCCTTGAAAGGGGCATAAGGATGGTCCAGCTTAGGGAAAAGGATATGTCTGGCTTGGAATACTACAAGCTTGCCCTTAAGGTAAGGGAAATAACCAAAGAATACAAAGCTCTCTTGTTTATAAACGAAAGGGTGGATATAGCCTTGGCAGTATCTGCAGAGGGTGTTCATTTGCCCCAAAAGGGGTTTCCCCCAAGCGTGGTAAAAAAGATAGCTCCTGAGCTTTTGGTGGGATATTCTGCCCATAGTCTTGAAGATGCCCTTTATGCCCAAGAGGAGGGAGCAGACTTTATAACCATAAGCCCCATCTTTAAAACCAAAAGCCATCCAGAAGCACAGCCCCTTAGTTTGGAAAAGCTAAGGGAAGTAGCCCAAAGGGTGTCTATACCTGTGTATGCCCTTGGAGGAATAACTTGGGATAAGATAAAGCTTTGTTATAAAAATGGAGCCTATGGTATAGCAGGAATAGGTTTATTTTTTGAAGATGTTGATAGTAATTGGGGGAGCAACGGGTAGCGGAAAGTCCGAAGTTTGTTGCAAGCTCGCCAAAAGAATTGATGGAGAGATAATAAGCGCAGACTCCATGTGTGTTTATAGGGGTATGGATATAGGCACCGCAAAGCCTTTGGATTGTATGAGGGAGTTAAAACACCATCTGGTGGATGTGGTGGATGTGGGTGATCTTTTTGATGCCAAGCTTTTTGAAGAGATGGCATTGGAGGCTATAAGACAAATAGAAAAAAAAGGGAAAACTCCTATCGTGTGTGGTGGCACTTATTTATACTTACAGGCGCTTCTTTTCGGTATGGGGGAAACTCCCAAGCCCGATTGGAGGCTAAGGGAAAGGCTATACGGAATAGCCCAAAAGAAGGGAAGTCAGTATCTATATCAAAGGTTAAAGGTAGTGGATCCTGTTTATGCCAAAAAGATATCTCCAAGGGACACCAAAAGGATAGTTAGAGCCTTGGAGGTTTTTATAAACTCTGGAAAGCCCTTTTCCTCCTTTCACCATTGGGAAACTCCCCGCCTACCCTTTAAGGGCTTTTATCTAAAAGGTAGCTGGGAATGGTTAAGTAAAAGGATAGAAGAAAGAGCAAAAAGGATGGTGCAGTTGGGTCTTTTGGAAGAGATAAAAAGGCTTTTAGAGATGGGCTTTGAAAACTTTTTAACTTCATCTCAAGCCATAGGATACAAAGAGTTTATACCCTGTGTAAAGGGTGAAAGGGAAATAGCTTTTTGTTTGGAGGAGATGATAAAAAACACCAAGGAATACGCCAAAAGGCAGATAAGGTGGTTTAGAAGGCAAGGGTGGGAAGAAATAGAGGTAGAGAGTTTGGGCATTGATGGCGCCACGGAGAAGATCCTTTTATACTTCAGTGCCACCCAAAACCATTGACCTGATCCTTAAGGTGGGCTGGGCATCAGTAACTGGCACCCCTTGACCCTCTTTCCCACAGGTACCTATACTCCAGCCGAGGTCCCATCCCACCGCATCCACATCCATAAGAGCCTTTGGACCATTTCCTATCAAGGTGGCAGACCTTATAGGATAGGTTATCTCCCCATTTTCTATCATATAACCCTCCATCACCTCAAATACAAAGTCTCCCGTTACTGTATTTACTTCACCCCCTCCCATCTTTACCACCAAGATGCCCTTTTTAGTGTCTGCGATTATGTCTTTGGGATTGTCTTTCTCTGGAGCTATGTAGGTGTTTGTCATCCTAACCATGGGCACATGGGCATAGCTTTGCCTTCTGCCATTTCCTGTGGATTGTTTCCCTTCCTTCATAGCCCTTAGCCTATCGTACATATAGCCCACAAGATACCCATCCTGTATAAGCACTGTCCTTTGGGCAGGTACCCCTTCGTCATCCACCGTAAAGGATCCATTATGCCCCTCAAGGGTAGCGTCGTCTATCACCGTTATAAGCTCGCTGGCAACCTTTTGACCTAACTTGCCCCTATAAACAGAAAGTCCCTTTTGCACCAAGTCCGCTTCAAAGCCATGGCCCACAGCTTCGTGGATCATAGTGCCACCAGCTTCGCCCGCCATTACCACGGTAAAACTTCCTGCAGGAGCAGGCTTTGCCTGTAGCATAAGCAGCGCCCTTTCCGTAGCCTTTTGGGCTATATCCTCCGGCTTTTGCTTCTCAAAGAGTTCAAAGCCTCCACTTATACCAGCAGACTCATAGCCCCTCTGAAGTATTCCATCCTTTTCCACCACTACGTCGGTAAAGAAGACTACCCTCTTTTGTAAGTCCTCTGCCCTATCTCCAAGACTGTTTATAACCATTATGTCCCTTGTTCTATCCATCAACACCACCATAACCTGTTTAACCCTATCTCCATAGCTCCTTGCCTTTTCGTTGGCTCTCAAAAGAAACTCCTTGCGGTACTCTATATCTTTTTCATCGGGGTCTATGCTTAGCTTGGTGTAGCCCCTTATCTGCCTAAGGCCTATTTTGACGGCACCATGACCTTCACCCCTTGCCAAGGTGCGAACTATCTCCATAAGGTTTTCAAAGGTGGGATTGTTGGTATAGCCATAATAGGTTTTCCCATCCTTTATAAGCCTTATACCCACACCCTCATCTATGCCCCACTGGACTTTGTCTATTTTATTGTCCTCAAGCTGCATCCTGCAGGTGCGTACCTTTTCATAAAAGATCTCTCCGTATTCACCACCTTGGGACAGAAGATTAGAAAGAAGATAACCCGCCTTCTCCTTTAGCATCTCTTTTACCATCTTAGCCTCCTTATGATAAAATCATATACCATGGCTGTAAGGATAGATATTAACAGCATACAAAGGGATATGTTTATTGAGCATAACGGCGTGCCCCATAGGGTCCTTGACTATGAACACGTAAAACCTGGCAAGGGTCAAGCCTTTGTAAGGGTAAAAGCAAAAAGCATGCAAACGGGCAACGTGATAGAGATAACCTACAAATCCTCGGACTCCATAGAGCTGGCAGACTTTGAACAGGTCTTTGCGGAATATTCCTACAACGACGGAGACTATTATTACTTTGTAAGCCAAACCACCTACGAGATGATACCCGTAGCCTATGAAAACCTTAAAGAAGAGACCAAGTTTTTAAAAGAGGGCATGACCCTTGTGGTCTTTCTCTATAAGGGCCAGCCCATAGGTGTAGAACTACCAAAGCAAGTGGAATTAACGGTTGTGGAAACAGAGCCAGCCTTTAAAGGTGATACCGCCTCTGGGGGCTCAAAGCCCGCAAAGCTTGAGACAGGAGCAATGGTGCAAGTGCCCTTTTTCGTAAAAGAGGGAGACGTGGTAAAGGTAGATACACGCACGGGCACCTATATAGAAGTGGTAAAGAGGGCATAATGGACAAGGACTTTGTCAAGGAGATCATAAACCTTGTAAAGGGCAGTGATATAAAGCAGATAAGTATAGAGATAGGAGATTTAAAGCTTTTCATAGAAACCCATCAAAGGGATCTACAAAGGGTAGAAATACCCTTACCGCAGACAAGGTATCAAGAAGTTATTCCTCCTTCAGAGGAGGTTCCGCAGGAGAATCTCCATGTTATAAAAAGCCCTTTGGTGGGTACCTTTTACCGCTCACCCTCTCCGGGAGCTCCACCCTTTGTGGAGGTGGGCGATATGGTATCACCCGGGCAAGTCCTTTGCATCATTGAAGCCCTAAAGGTGATGAATGAAATAGAAAGCGATGTAAGGGGCAAAGTGGTAAAAATATTGGTAGAAAACGGAGAGACGGTAGAATACGGACAGCCCCTATTTATCATAGACACAAACCTGTAAAGATGGAAGAGAAAAGGGCCCTTCTTAAACTTTCTCAAGAAGAAAACACCTATTTAGTCCAAGATTCTTATGGAGAGCTTTTGGTGGGAGAAAAGGGGCACAGGCCTATGGAGCTTTTACTGATAGCCCTTGCGGGCTGTTCTGGAGTGGATATATCCCACATACTAAGGAAGAAAAGGCAGGAAATAAAAGATATAGAAATCGTCGCAACGGGCATAAGGAAAGAGGAACATCCAAGAGTGTATGAAAAAATCAAACTCCTCTACAGAGTTTATGGAAAAAACGTAAGGGAGAAGGCGGTAGAAGAAGCCCTAAGGTTATCCTTGGGTAAATATTGCAGTGTTTATGCTATGCTAAGCAAAGCTTGTGAGATTGAGATGAATTTTGAGGTGATAAATGAGGCTTAAAGCTTTTTGGGAAAAGGGAGAAAAGGCTCTTTTGTCTTATATGATGGTGGGATATCCCGATTATGAAACCTCCCTTTTGGCTTTTAGGACCCTTCTTAAGGAGGGTACCGATATATTGGAAATAGGCTTTCCCTTTTCGGACCCTGTGGCAGACGGTCCTACCATCCAAATCGCCCACGAGATAGCCCTAAGGAATGGTATAAGATCAAGGCATGTCTTTGAGCTATCCCATACCCTAAGGCAAGAATTCCCCCACCAGCCCTTTTTACTTATGACTTACTACAATCCCATCTTTAAGATGGGGCATGAAAACTTCTGCAGAAGAGCTGTGGAAGCTGGCATAGACGGCTTTATAGTACCAGACCTTCCCCCAGAGGAGGGCAATACCCTAAGGGAAATCTGTCAAGCCCATAGACTTTCCTTGGTCTTTTTGGCTTCTCCCACAAGCACCAAAGAGAGACTAAAGCTTATATGTGAAAATTCAGACCATATGGTTTATTTTGTTTCTTTAACGGGCACAACGGGAGCAAGGGAAAGCCTTCCCACGGAAAGGTTAAGGGAAAGGATAAGGCTTTATAGATCTCTGTGTGATAAGCCTGTGGTGGTAGGCTTTGGTGTATCAAGGGGAGAGCAGGCAAGAGATATAGCCCAGTTTGCCGACGGTGTAGTAATAGGAAGCCACTTTGTAAAGCTTACAGGAGAAGGAAATATAAAAGCCCTTGGAGAAAGTGTAAGGGAAATAAAATCCGCATTAAAGTAGCACAGGCATCCTTAGAATTAATTTTTTGGTAATTCAGGTTTTTGACCTTACAGGTCATATAAATGGGTCTTTTTGAGTATTTTAATTCTCACACCGGGCTTTAGCAGGCTTAGTATCCTCGGGATGCCAGTATGATAATCTTGGGCATGCCCTCTTCCTACAAGGACAACCACCTTATAATTGGGGTATCTTTCTAAAAAATTAGCTATGGCAAAAGCCATTCCATTATCCCAAGCCTTTTGTATGTTAAAAAAGCTATTTTCATCAACCTTTGGATGGTTTTTGAGAAATTCCCTTAAATTTTCCTTTTCCTTCTCTGTGTGGGGTATAAGGGGGTTTGGAAGGCTATCCTCCCTAAGCCCTTCCAATCCTTCCCTTCTTATTCTTTGGACCAACTCAGAGGGAATATTGATGGCTATCATTCTCACACCTTTCTCTTTGGCAAACCTCCAAAGGTCTCTGTAAAGGGAAGGGTCAAAGCCCCACCGCTTATGATATTCCGTTTTCTTTAACATTTCCTCTTCGTCTATCTGACAGTTTATATACTGGTCAAGAAAGGGTTGAAAGGGTTGTTGGAACAGTTCCATAGCTATTACAAACTTGTAGCCTTTTGAATAAAGAAACTTTAATATTTCAAGTTGAAAGCTGTGGTCTTCTTTGCTTGTATGCTCTTCTGGAAGGAATATCACGTGGTATTCATCAAAAAAATTTTCCTGTTGTTCTTGGGATTTTACTAGCGAAAATACTATTAAGATTAGCAAAATTATAAGCATTAATGTATAATTTAATCAAAACCTTTAAAGGAGGAAAAAATGGCAAGGAAGCCAAGGAAAAAAGGCGGTCCAAGGTACAAAAGGATAGTTCTTTCTTTGCCCAAAAGGTTGTACTACGTACTAAATGGCATTGCTATGGGGGATGAGCGCAAGCTTAACAGACTAATAAAGGGAATCCTTGAAGACAAATTAATGGAATCCACCGTTGCAGAGCTTGAACTCTACCTTGGCAGGGGCGAAGAGGAGGAAGAAGGGGAAGAGGAAAAAGCCCAAGAGTCTCAAGCTTAAAATGATAAGCAAGAGGGTCCTCTCCCTCGCCCCTTACAAAACAGAAACTACCCCTGCGAAGATAAAGCTATCTTCCAACGAGCTATCCATTGACTTTCCAGAAGAGGTCAAAAAACACATAGGAGAAGAAGTATCTAAAATACCCTTTAACCGATATCCAGACCCAGAGGCACACCTTTTGAAGGAAGCCCTTGCCCAAAGGTTGGGAGTAAGCCCAGAAAACCTTATGTTGGGAAATGGTTCCGATGAGCTTATCTACTACCTTTCCATAGGGATTGGAGAACTAAACAGAGGGGTTTTCTATCCTGTGCCCACCTTTTCCATGTACCGCATATCGGCACAGGTCTTGGGGAGGGAAAGGGTGGAAGTAGAATTAGAAGAAGGCTTTGACATAGATATACAAAAAAGCGTAGAAGCTATACAGGAAAAAAAGCCCATATTGGCTTACTTTGCTTATCCCAACAACCCTACGGGCAACTGCTTTAGCGAGGAGAAGATGAGAAGGATAAGGTCTTTGGGACTTTTCACCGTTATAGACGAAGCCTATTATCCCTACTCGGGGAAAAGCTTTATGGAAGAAGCCTTAAAGAGGGATGATACAGTGGTTTTGCATACCCTTTCCAAGATAGGCATGGCGGGGCTACGGGTGGGCTTTATGGTTGGCAAGGAAGAGGTCATAAGAGAGCTAAACAAGGTAAGATTGCCCTTTAACATAACTTACCCTTCCCAAGTTATAGCGAGGCTTATGCTTACAGAGTTTTATCACCTAATAGAAGAAGAAATAAAACGGGTCATTAAAGAAAGGGAAAGGGTCTATTTGGAGCTTTCTAAGATGGAAGGAATAAGGGTTTATCCCTCTTGTGCCAACTTTATACTTTTTAAAAGCCTTCGCATACCCGCAGAACTTCTTCATAAAAAGTTGGTGGAGGAAGGAGTCCTAATAAGGGATTTTTCTTACATGATACCTCAATGCCTTAGGGTAAGCATAGGAAGGACCTTTGAAAACGATGCCTTTTTAGAGGCTATGGAAAAGGTATTAAAAAAGATCCAGGTGTTCCAAAAATAGCCCCCAGAACAGAGATATCTCTTTTTTGACATAGCATTAAAAATAAACTTGACTTTATATAAGCATATTCTTGTACGCTGTAAGGCTTTCTATTGATGTGTTTTTGTTTTAGTCTCTAAAATGAAGCTCTACAGCCAAAGATGATCTTTTTAGGGTTTTTGCCTTTTTATTTGGCAGCAGATAATAAGGTTTGGACTTTTACAATGGCGGAATATGCACCAGACCTGACGAAGGCTTGGCTTGACCCTAAGTGAGACAGGCAATTGCAGGCTTTTATGCCATCCTTTATGCGCTGGGGAGGCTTCAAAACCTCCCCTCCATTACAAAGATCTCTTACACCTTTGGAATCCTTCAGTTCGTATCCGGTCCTGGGATGCTAAGCATAGATTATTTAGACCTACTTTGGAAGGTTATCATACTTATAAGCATAATAGCTTACCTTTTCATACCGCCCGTCATGTGGAAAGTGGTGGTACTCTTTCACCGGGAACATTAAACCTCTCTTTTAAAGCTTGAGATAAGCGTTTAGGATATAAAGCTTGCCCAGAAGATAGAAAAAATAGCTACCCTTTTACTAAAAAAGTGATATAATATTTTTTAAAGGAGCCGTAGTTCAGCCCGGTCAGAACGCCGGCCTGTCAAGCCGGAGGGCGCGGGTTCAAGTCCCGTCGGCTCCGCCACTTTATCTCTTCAAAAGACTAAACAAAAGGGTCAAAAGGAGGGATAAAATCACACTAAGAATTAAAGAAGTAGCAATGGGAAAGTAAAAAGTAAATCCGTCTCTTTTTATAACTATATCTCCGGGCAATCTTCCCAATCCAAAGGGCAGCTTTTCAAAAAATATAAGTAAAAAGCCAAGAAGAATAAAAAGGAAGCCAAGGAACAATAATAGCTTCCCCACCTCGTTCATGCTAAAATTTCTTTCCTTCTATACATTATAAAAGCTAATATTTCCGCCACCGCCTTATAGAACTTAGGAGGGATCTCATCGCCTACTTCAACCGCCGGATACATAGCCCTTGCCAGTTCTTCCCTTCTAACAACTGGCACACCCTTTTCAAGGGCTATCTCTTTTATCCTTTCTGCTATGGAGCCCTTTCCCTTTGCCAGGACTTTGGGAGCTTTGTCTCCCTCTTCAGGATTATACCTAAGAGCTATAGCTATATGTGTAGGGTTTGTTATAACCACGCTTGCCTTTGGCACTTCCTTCATCATCCTTCCACGGGCAAGCTGCCTCATACGCTTCTTCATGGCAGCCTTTACATATGGGTCTCCCTCATGCTGTTTATACTCCTCCTTTATCTCTTCTTTACTCATCCTGATCCGTCTCTCGTAATCCCATCTTTTATAGCCATAGTCAAGGATGGATATGAGTATGGCAAATATGCTAAGGGAGATAAGCACCTTAAAAACTATCTTTAAAAAATAAGAAGTTGCATTAAAAACATCTTGGTAAGGAGCTTGTAAAAGATTTTCTATGTCTCCTTTTATAAGAAAATATGAAAAGCCTATAAAAATTAATAATTTCAATATGTTTTTTGTAAGCTCAAAAGCAGTGGTTAATGAAAAGATTCTCTTTAGTCCTTCAAAGGGGTTTAACCTTTCCCATTTAAAGTTTAGTGGTTTTAGGGTAAAGATAAATCCAAACTGTCCAATATGTACCAATATAATTGTAAGTATTGTTATGAAAAGAAAGGGCAATAGTATGCGTGGAATTCTTTCCCTTATAAGAGTAAATAGAGAATAATAGTCTAACTGTGGGTTTTCTGCTATAAGCTTAAAAAGGCTTACCAATTCGTAAAAGATATAGGTGGCGTTAAGAGATAGAACTAAAAGGGATAAAAGCACCGCCATAGAGGAGGCAAGCTCAGGGCTCTTTGCTACATTTCCCTCTTCTCTTAACTTCCTACGCCTATACGGTGTAGCTTTCTCTGTTCTGTTCTCTTGAGCCATATTAACCGCCCAAAAAAGTTGTAAATTTAATTATATACCCCTTGGCATGAGCTGTAAAAACCCAAAGAATTACAGGTAGAGAAAGGAATAGTACAATTAAGCCAATAAAGAGCTGTATAGGTAAGCCAACTATAAAGACGTTTATCTGAGGTATAAATCTGTTTATAAGGGCAAGGACTAAATTAAATATTAACATTACAATTATTACGGGAAGGGCTATTTTGAAGGCAACCAAAAAGCTTTCATAAAAGAACCTAAGGAAAAGTTCTGCGTTTATCTCGTAAAGATTAAAAGATCCCGGAGGGACCCTTTCTAAGCTTTTTACCAAAGAAAGTATAATTATCTCTGCGCCGCCAAGGGAAAGAAAAAGGAGTGTAGCCAATAGGGAAAAGAGAAAAGCCATTATAGTGGTCTGTGGCTGTTGGGGGTTAAAGATGGTTGCAAGTCCAAGCCCCATGTTAAGGCTTATGAATTCACCAGCCATCTGCGTGGCATCAAAGATAAACCTTATAATGAGCCCAGCGGTAAAACCAAAGAGAAACTCACCAAGGGCTAAGAGGAAAAGATCAAGGGTGTTTGTAAATTTCAAAGGCGTTATGCCAGAATAGATAAATATGGCAAAGCTTAAAGCGGTTGCCAGAAAAACCTTAAAGGTGTTTGGCATAAATTCCCTTCCAAAGAGGGGAACCATTATTAAAAAGCTGATAACCCTAAAATAAACAAGTGAGAGGGTAAGCAATGTATCTACATCAAAGTTCATCTAAGCCAGTTTGGTATATTTACTATCAGTTCCCTTGTGTAGTCAATGAGTTTGTTAAGCATCCATGCACCGAGAAGTAAAACTGTAAGGTAGGCTACTATGATCTTTGGTATGTAGCTCAAAGTCATCTCCTGTATCTGTGTGGCGGACTGTAGAATGCTTATTACAAGCCCTACAAGAAAGGTGGCAAGAAGTATGGGTGCAGACAATAACAAAGCCGTTTGTATAGCCCCCTGCCCTAAGGATATAACAAGCTCTGGGCTCATTGATAGCTCCTTACTAAGGATAATACAACAAGCTCCCAACCGTTGGCAAGTACAAAGAGCATAATCTTAAAGGGTAGGGAGATTATCTGAGGGGGTATCATGAGAATACCTATGGATATAAGTATAGAGGCCACCACCAAGTCTATTATCAGAAAGGGAAGGTATAGAAGAAAGACTATCTGAAAGGCTGTTGTTATCTCACTTACCATAAAGGCTGGTATTACTACACTCAAAGGTAGATCCTTGGGACTTTTTATATTTTCTCTCTCTTCCTTGGGAATGTTTGCCATGTCAAGAAAGACCTTTAGACTCTCTTTCCGTGTGTTTTTAACCATAAAATCCTTCAATATCTCCGAAGTTCTTTCAAAAAACTGCTGGTCGTTTATCTGCTGATTGATCAAAGGTTTAAGAGCTTGCAGGTTTATTTCCTTAAAAACGGGCTCCATTATAAAAAAGGTTAGGAAAAGAGATAAAGAAACTATAACTTGGTTTGGTGGCACTGTAGGTACACCAAGAGCTTGTCTAAGAAGGGATAGGACTATTACGATCCTTATGAAGGAGGTGGTCATTATAAGTATGGAGGGGGCAAGGGAGAGTATGGTTAAAAGGATCAAGAGCCTGATGGATGTATCCAACTGCCCACCACCTATTTTTAGGTCTATGTTGGGAAGGACCTGCTGAGCAAGGGCAAGGTCTATAAAGAGTATGCTAAGGATTAATAGCTTCATCCTTATACACAACCTCTGCAAATTTTTCACCCATAGCTATCACAAAAAGCTTACCCTTTATTTCTAATTCAACTAAAAAAACGTTCCTGCCAATGGGTATTACACTCTTTAACTTTATCTGTGAATCCTTATCACCTTTTACCCATCTAAATCTCTGTAAAAGGGGCAAAAGGTAGGGCAGGGTAATAAGCATAACAACTACCACTATAGCAAGGGCTATTAGCATTCTTAATATGCTAAAGAATAGCTCTGTCATGTGGTCTGTACCACGAACTCGGTGAAGTATATGTTTCTAACACCACCTTCAATCAGTATGGTGTTTATCCTTTTGATGAGTTCAAGCCTTAGGTTTTCTCTGCCCTCTGGTGTTTTCACATAAGAGGAGGTTTTACTGCTCAGTACGTCAATGATAACATCTTTTATTATTGGTAATCTTTTTTCCACCTCTTGGCGGACCTTTTGGTCGGATATCTCCATGGTTATGGAAACCCTTGCATAGGTATCCACATCCCTGTCCGCCAGATTTACGGTAAAAGTCCCTATGTCCATCATAACACCCACTTGTGAAGGAAGTGGAGATGACTCTTCCTTTTTATCTTTTTTTGAAAACACAAAAAAATACCCCCCACCACCCGCCGCTATGAGAAGTAAAAAAGGTAAGATTATTAGAAGCTTTTTCTTGGAACTACCCTTTTTTCCCTCAACTACTTCTTTTTCTTCTTCCGCCATGAGTTAAAATTATACAATAGCCCACACGCTAGGTGAGAAATTCACTCTCAACGGGACAATTCGTAAATCACTTCCAAAAATACAATTTCCCAACCGGCGCATGAGCTAAATTACAAAATAGCCTGTGTGTTAAAATTTTTAACCGTGGACAACCTATTAAAAAGCTACAGGCTTATACCCTTGGAAGAAGGGGAAGGTTTTATAAAGGTTATGGTGCCAAGGGGCATTGATCCCTTAATTATAGAAGACCTACGTTTTTCCTCAGGGAAAGAGATCCTTCCTGTCTTTGTGGAGCAAGAAGAGTTTGCCCAAAGACTCCAAGAAGCCTTGGCGCAGGAGGAGGTTTCCTTGGAGGTGGAGGGAGAAGAGGGCACAGAGATAAGGGATATCCTTTACGAAGAAGACACAGGCCCTGCGGTGAGTTTTTTAAACCAAACCATAATAAAGGCGGTAAATGTGTCCGCCTCAGACATTCACATAGAGCCCTATGAGAAAGAAGCCCTTGTAAGGATAAGGCTTGACGGTGTTCTTCATGAGTATGCCCAAATACCCCTATCTTTGCACGAGCAGGTGGTCTCAAGGATAAAGGTTTTGGCAAACCTAAACGTTGCAGAAAGGAGAGTACCCCAAGATGGCAAAATAGCCATAAAGGTTGGGAGGAGGCACTTGGACCTAAGGGTTTCCATCCTACCTACGGTTTTTGGGGAAAGGGCGGTTTTGAGGCTTTTGGAGAAAGGTGGAAAGGTTTTGCGCCTTGAAGACCTTGGCCTTTGGGAAGAGGACCTTTTAAAGCTAAGGAGGCTTTCCCAAAGGCCCTATGGGATGGTGCTCGCCACTGGACCCACAGGAGCTGGAAAGAGCACAACCCTTTATGCTATGATCTTGGAGATAAAAAGCCCAAAGAAGAACATAATCACCATAGAAGACCCTCCCGAATACCAGATTGAAGGCGTAAGCCAGATACAGGTCAATCCAAAGGTGGGGCTTACCTTTGCTGTGGGCTTGAGGTCTATACTAAGACAAGACCCCGACGTGATAATGGTAGGAGAGATAAGGGATTCAGAGACCGCAGAGATAGCGGTGCAGTCTGCCTTAACGGGGCACTTGGTGCTTTCCACCCTTCACACCAACGACGCACCATCGGCCATAACAAGGCTTTTTGACCTTGGTGTTGAGCCCTTTTTAATAGCCTCCGCCTTGGAGGGAGTTATAGCCCAGAGGCTTGTAAGGAAGATATGCCACAAGTGTAAGGAGGCCTACAAGCCCTCGGAGGAAGAACTAAAAGAACTGGGAATTGAAGAAAATTCCCATATCTACTTTTATAAAGGTAAAGGCTGCGAAAACTGCATGGGAACAGGCTATAGGGGAAGGACAGGTATATACGAAGTGCTTGAATTAGACGAAGATTTAAAGAAGTTTATACTGAAAACTCAAGATGCGGTGGAGATAAGAAGCTACGCCAAAGGAAAGGGCTTTAAGAGTATGCTTGAGGATGGCATAAGGAAGATCATGGCAGGCATAACCACCACAGAAGAAGTATTAAAGGCGGTAAAGGCGGAAGAAAGATGAGAGTTATAACAGCAAAGGAAGGAGAGAAAACTTTATCCATAGAGTATAACCCCTTTTCAAAAAAGTGGAATATAACCAAAAGAAAGGGAAAAGTTATATGCGTAGTACCCTCTCAAAATGTACTTATAAAGGTAGAAGATTACACCGATAAGAAGAAAAAGAAGGAACAGTTAATTTCCTATGCAAAGGAGAGATTTCCCGATGCCAGGTACCACATAAGGTTTGTAGACAAAAAAGCTTACCTTGCCCTCTGTAGAGAGTGTAGCGATTGTGAAAACATAGAACTTGAACCCTTTGCCTTGGCAAGGCTTTTTAGCCTTTACGAAAGGAACGGCTTTATCGTAGACTGGGGAAGGAGTAAAACGGTCTTTGTAGAAGTCAGGGAAGGGCTTTTAAAATCCTTTAGAGTGATCTTAAGGGGTGGAGACCATATAAGCAATAGGATAGCCAAGGAAAGGAACGTACCCTTTGAAAGGGCAGAAGCCTTAAAAAAGGGACAAGGGCTTGCTTTGAAAGAGGTAAAAGATTTGGTGGAAGAGATCCTTTCCATGTCTGGCTATGAATTAAAAGAAGATACCCTTATGCTTACAGGCGGTGGTTCAAAGATTAAGGGTATAAGGGAATACTTTCAAAAGGCGATAACTTTAAAGGAAGTGGAGCCCGAGTATGCAGTATGCCTTGGAGTATGCCTTAGAGAGGTTTTAAAAAACCCCTATCCCGACTTTAAAGAAGAGGAGATTTCAAAAAAGGACCTAAGGAGAGCCCTATACCTTGGAAGCGGCTTAGCCCTTGCCTTTTTTGTTAGCCTTTTTGGTATGGCAAAGTTCTATTCGGTAGAAGAGTTAAGGGATATCCAAAGGGCGGAGTTTAAAAAGCTTTTTCCAAAGGAGCCCATAGTTTCTTTAAAAGACCAAGTGAGGGCAAAGATTTCCACCGCAGAAGAGTACCAGCTTACCAAACTTCTTTTAAAGGCTCAGGAGAATTTAAAGCCCGGTATGAAGCTGTACTCCTTTGAATACTTTGAGGGAAAGCTAACCATAAAGGGAGAAGCTCCAAGAAGCCTTTTAGAAGGTGTAAAGGTTAGGTCTTTGAAGGACATAGGATCAGACAAGGTGGAGTTTGAGGTGGTGCTTCCATGACAGCCAAAAGATTGAACCTTTATATCTTTCTTATCTCTCTCTTGCTTTTTGGTTTTGCCCTTGACAGGTACCATAAGCTAAGGGATTCTTACTATGAGGAATATTTAAGATACAAAGAGGTTATGCTGCTTCTTAACAACTACCAAACACGCCAAAAGGCAACCATAGAGGAAAACTTCATAAGACAAAGCCTTTCTCAAGTGGGAGCAGACCCTTTATCCTTTAAGCAAGCACAGATGGGTTATGAGATAAAAGCAAGAAACTTAAGGGGAGAGAACATACCAAGGCTTATCTACAGCCTTGAAAGTCAGGGGATTGAGATCTTAGGCTTTAAGGCCGTGGATAACACAGGGCAGGGCTTTTATGAGGTGGAACTCAGGATAAGATGACCATACTTCTGGCTCTTGGCCTTTTTTTAAGCAGCACCCTTTTGATAACAGACCTTTACCTTAGCCTTTTGAGCGCCCAAAGGGCAACTAACCAAGTGTATGCACGCACGCAAGCCCTTTACGTTTTCAAATCAGCACTACCTTTGGCAATAGCCCTTATAAGGTCCGATGATGCTTCCATAGACCACCTTAACGAAAGGTGGGCATACCCCATAAGCTTCAAAACAGAAAAGGGAGAGCTTACCATAAGCATTTATGACGAAGACCGATTTGTAAACCTAAACACCGCAGGAGAAAACCAAGAGCTTTTTAAACACCTTTTTTCCTTTCTTAGAATAGACTCCCAGTATTTAGACAGGCTTTTAATATGGACAGGGAAAAGGGAGGGCTTTTTTGATACGCCCTATCCTATAAAGAGAAGGCTATTGGATTCCAAAGAAGAGCTTTTGTATGTGGGCTTTAAAGAGGAAGACCTTCAAGGAAAAACCATCGGTAAGGACTTTTACCCTGGGCTTTGGAGCCTTACCACCGTATACTCCTCTGGCAAGGTTAATATAAACACGGCACCCCTTTACGTGCTTTTGGCTCTTGACAAGGATATGAATGAACCCCTTGCCAATAGGATAATAGAGAAAAGAAGCAAAGAGCCCTTTAAAAGGATTGAAGATCTGGTTTTGGTGGAGGGCTTCACCTTTGATATGCTTTATAGGATGAGAAACTACATAGACACAAAAAGCCGCTTTTTCCACGTGGTTATAGATTTAAAAAGCGGTGGATACACCATAAGCTTTTCCGCCGTATACGACCGTCAGGAGGGAAGGATTGTTTATAAGAAGGTCTACTGAACTTCTTCTTTATGGCCTTTTAATTTTCAATATCCTCTTGCACCGTCTTTTTCAAATGCCAAACCTTAGCACCCTAATACTTTTATTGCCTTTGGCTTTTTTGCCCTCTGAAAGGTTTGGAGTAAAAAGTAGATGGAATTTAAGCCTTTTATTGCTTCCTTTACTTTACCTTATACATCCCCAAAACTTTTTAAGCCTTCTTATCCAAGCCTTTGCAGAAGAGCTCTTCTTTAGGGCATACCTTATGCAAAGCTTTTCTCCCTTTTTGGTTTCTTTGATGTTTGCGCTCCCCCACTTTATCCTTTACACGGACCTCTGGTCCTTGCTTACCTTTTTCCCCTCTCTACTTTATTGCTACATATATCAAAGGACAAACTCCTTAGCCCTTGTGAGCCTTTTGCATCTGGCAAGCAATATAGCGTGGTTTAGAGTTATAATTTTTCTCATACCTTTTTGACAGGAGGTAGGAAATGAACCTTTATGAGTACGAAGCCTATGAGAAGATCTTTAAAAAGTACTCAATACCAACTCCAAAGTTTATGTTTGCAGACCATTTAAACGACGAGATCGTAGATTTTATCAACCAGCTGGGCGAGTGTGTAATAAAGTCCCAAGTGCTTGTAGGTAAAAGGGGAAAGGCAGGTGCGGTAAAGCTCTGCAAAAATCCAGAGGACGCCGTGGAAACCTTTAAGGCCCTTTTAAACTATCCCGTTTATGGTGAAATGCCCGTAGGTCTTTTGGTCACAGAAAAGGCAAGCATAATAAAGGAACTTTATGCCTCTATCACCTACTCTACAGAGGTCAGGGCTCCTGTACTTACCCTTAGCCTTGAAGGCGGTATGGACATTGAAGAGGTGCCACCAGAGAAGGTCAAAAGCTGGACCATAGACCCCCTAAAAGGACTTTACCCCCATATGGTAAGAAACTACCTCCTTGAATTGGGCTTTCCAAAAGAATATATTGGAGTTTTGAGGGAACTTTCAGAAGTTATAGCCAACATGTACAGAGCCTTTTGGGAAGTAGAAGCAAGGCTTTTGGAAATAAACCCCCTCGCCATATGTGGTGTAGGAGGAAAGCAAAAGATCCTTGCCCTTGATGCGGTGGTAACCATAGACGACGATGCAAGCGTGCCACCCGCAAAGATATACGGCGTAAGGACTGCCATGAAGAGGCCACCCACGGAAAGGGAAATAGAGGCATCTCTAATAGACAGGGACGATCATCGTGGAAAGGCTGGTTCCTATGTGGAGGTGGATGGTGATATTGCTATGATGACCTTTGGTGGTGGCGGTTCAACGGTAACCATAGAGACCACCTATGCTATGGGACTAAGACCTGCCAACTTTACCGACATTGGAGGAAATCCTCCTGCGGAGAAGATGTATAAGATAACCCGTATCATCCTCTCCAAGCCCGGGCTTAGGGGTGTGCTTGTATGCGGCGGTACAGCAAATAACACAAGGATAGACGTAACATTGGGAGAAGGTGTGGCAAACGCCATAAGAGACCTCTACAAAGAAGGAAAGCTAAACCCCAACTGGATATGGGTGGTGCGCAGAAACGGTCCAGAGGCGGAAAAGGGCCTTAGGATGCTCTACGAAGCCATGAAAGAATGCGGTCTAAAGGCTGAGATATATGACTCTTCCTTACCTTTAACAGAGGCTCCCATAAGGTTAAAGGAACTCTTGGATAGGTGTGAATCTCTTCAAAGGGAATCCCAAGAGGACAGACACCTAACAGAAGAACAGGCAAAGGATATGGGGCTTTAAGCCCCTTTTTTTATCTTTGGTGGAGCGGAGGGGACTTGAACCCCCGACCTCCTACACGCCAAGCAGGCGCTCTCCCAACTGAGCTACCGCCCCTACAGGAATAATATTTTAATACCCAAATTGCTAATTTTCAATCTGTTCAGAGATACTGAAAAAGCCCCCCTTCTCCCTTAAGATAAAAGAGAAGGAGATGCCACTATGTCAAAAGAGATTCTGAGGTCATATTCGCAGGAGTAGTCTCCGCCTTGTTCTTTAGCTCAAATAGGAAAAAGACATATGAGAGGTAGCTTTTACTTTTTTAAAACAAATAGTCGTTCACTCCTTAAAGAAATTATAGCTGGCATTGAGGGTTTTAGGGAAAGTTTTGACAAAGCATAGTCTGGGAGATTAATTTCAATTAATTTTTCTGAACCTTCAGGGTTAAACACAACGATTGAGCTTGAGCCAAAAGTCCAAATCGCCTTTACAATACCAGGGATTAGATTTTCCTGTTTCATGGGCAGGTCTTGCCTTAGTATCATAACATCCTCACTTCTTATCCCAAAGGTAAGGCTTCTTTCCTCCTGTAAGCCATTTATACTTTCTACGGGAAGCAGAACTTCCCTATTTAACTCTTTGCAATATATCCGAAAGTGACTTCCCTCTTTACCTTGAATCTCTCCAGTAAATAAGTTCTTTATGCCAAAAAACTTTGCCACCTCCATATCAGAGGGAAAACGATAAACTTTATCCTTAACATCAGACTGACAGATAGCTCCGTCTATCATAACGCTTACATAGTCTGCTAAAAAGAATGTTTCTTCTAAATCATGGCTAACCATAACAATGGTAAGTTTATACTTATCCTGTAACTCTTTGAGTAGAAACCAAAGCTCTTTCTTCATACCTTCATGAAGTGCAGATAAGGGTTCATCAAGTAAAAGGTATTTGTGTCCGGGTGCAAGTGCCCTTGCAAGAGCTACTCTCTGCCTTTCTCCACCACTTAGAATATTAGCCTTTCTCTTAAGCAAGTGGGAAACACCAAGCAGGTGAGCTAACATAAGAGCTTCTTCAAATCTTTCTTTTTTATTAGGGACTTGGCTATATTTTATCCCGTAGAGAATGTTTTCTTCCACTGTGAGATGGGGAAATATGGCAAGGTCCTGGGGAACATAGGAAAACCCTCTTTTATGCATAGGTAAGTTAGTGATATCTTTCCCATCAAGAAGTATTTTACCTTTTTGGACCCTTCTTAGACCAAGGATTGCCTCAAGAAGGGTTGTTTTACCACATCCTGTGGGACCAATTAAACAATGGCATGAACCAGGCTCAACCTTTAAAGATATATCCTTTAATGAAAAATTTTTCATTTTAATGTGTAGATCCAAAACTTCAATCATCTGTTTAAAGCTCTCCTTGTCAAAAGTCTAACACTGTAAAGGGTGGTTATTCCTATGGTAATAAGCACGATTATGAGAGTTACTGTACCCTCAATGTCCGCCATAGAGAGCCTCATAAATATAGCTATGGGGAGAGTTTCTGTTTTCATAGCCATGGTTCCTGCTAACATGATGGTAGCTCCAAACTCTCCTATTGCTTTTGCCCAGGTGAGGATGGATGCGGCCAATATTCCTTTAATACTTAAAGGTAAAGTTATTGTCAAAAAGGCTTTAAAAGGGGAAACCCCAAGAGAGATAGCAACATCCTCGTATCTCTGTGGGATTTCATCCATAGCCGACTTCACCAGCCTTGTTGCAATCCCAACTGTTGTTATAAATTGGGCAAGTATAATGCCGTATGGAGAAAAGACAAAGGGCACAAAATTATCCTGAATCCACATGCCTACGGACGTACTGAAGAATATCAAAAGCATTGCTCCAAGCGCAGCAGGAGAAACAATCATGGGAAGCTCAAGAGTAGTATCTATAATATGCTTGCCCTTAAAATCAAACCTTGAAAGGGCATAGGCAGATGGCAGGGCAATAATAAGAGACAGCAGAGTCGTAACCGTGGCTGTGATAAGACTCAACTTGATTGAAAAAAGCGTCCTTTCTGAAAGAAGGGTCTCCACAAAGAGAGATCCCTTCCAAAAATAGAACAATGAAATCACCAGCCCTGCATACAAGACAAAGATAGATATCGCAAAGGATATTGAAAGCCTTCTAAAGGTCATTTCTTAATCCATTCCTTTGGCACAACATACTCGCCGCCTACCGGCTTTTTCTCGCCAATCCATGCAAAAGCTTCATAGGGTGTCATGAAATAGTTGTATTTTCTATAAATAGCCTTTCCTTCCTCAGACAGCAAAAAGTCTATAAACTTCTGGGCAAGTTCTCTGTTTTTTGTAAACTTGGATATGGCAATGGGAATATAGCCGATGCGAGGAATCTCGGATTTTTTCAAAGGTATCGTCTCTATCCTTTCAGGATCCCAGTATTGAAAGACCCTCCAGCCGATGACTGCATCAGCCATCTTTAAAGAAATCGCTGTTGCCGTCTTTTCGCAACTCTCTGTATAGTTTATCAGGTTTTTTCTGAATTGAGCCTTTTCCTCGGGGGTGAAATGCTGCTCGATTATCTCAACCGCATAGGCACCAACACATACACCTTCTGGATTTGCAATAGCAACCTTAAGCCCTGGTCTTGTAAGGTCTTTCAATAACTTTATGTTTTTAGGATTTCCCTTTTGAACATTGATAGCAGGTACAAGATAGACCACATACTTTTCTGTCTCAGGAAACACAACACCTTTTTTCTTTGCCAGTTCCATATAATCTGAGGAGCCTGGGAAGTATAGGTCTCCTTGCTTGGTAAGAATCATTTGGCTGAGTACGTAGCCAGACCCGCCAAAGACAATATCTACCTTGCACCCACATTTCTTTTCAAAGGCTTTTGCGACCTCTTCTGTGGGAGGCTTGCTTGCAGCCCCAGCGAAGATAAGAAGCCTATCTTCTGCAAAAGATAAAGAAAAAAGTGCTATTGCTCCAAAGAGCGTTAGAAATTTCATAATCTTACTTACCTCCTAAAGTTATTATGTCAATATAATATCATGCCTTACGATATAATGTCGGAAAGTTGTGGGTATAAGGTGAATTGATAAAGCTCCAAGAGTGCCCGTTTAGTATGCCCTAAGGTATTTTTTCCGCCAAAGCCAACATTCCCTTATGGATAAGCAAGGGGTCGTATATTCCCAAGTCCCTTAGAATATAGCCATCTCCGCCGGTTATTATCACCTTTAAACTCCTTTTGTAGCTTTCTTCCCAATCTTTAAGACAGCCTAAAACAAAGTAAAAAGCCTTCTTTATAGAACCCCCCAAAAGGGCTTCTTCCGTGTTCCTGCCTATATCTACCCTTATATCCTTAAGTTTTATTGGTGGGATAAGCTCTGCCCTTTTGGAAAGGCAATCAATGCCCGTACCTATGCCTATGGTTATAAAGCCCCCTTGAAAGATTCCATCCACCAAAAGGTCTATTACCAAAGCGGTGCCAGCACTAACCACTATAAGGTCTTTTCCATAAAGGTTTAGAGCACCGTATAAGTTTATAAGCCTATCTATTCCCACCTTTTCCTTGTGAGGGAAGGAAGCCTCTATGGGCACCTTTTGGGGTTTTATAAAGCGTGCCTTTGGATAAAGGCTTTTCATGTATGTTTCTACGGAGGGCTTTACCGAAGATAAAAGGACCAAGTCGGCATCAACCTTTGGAAGTTCAAAGTGGGAAAACTTTCCCAAAGGCTTAAACTCTCCCTCAAAAAGGCACAGGTCTGCTGTGGTATTTCCCACGTCTATGGTTAATACCCTTTTATTCCACAAGGGCTCCCCTTTCATCAACCTCTAAAACTAAATATTTAGACCTTATACCAACCTCTTCAAAGGCTTTTACCATCCAAGAGCCCACAAGCTCTGGATCATCCATGCAAAGGCTTGCTATGGATGGACCTGCACCGCTTAAAAAGACCGCAAGGGCTCCAGAGTTGTAGGCGTATTCCATCACCCGCCAGAAGTTGGGAACAAGCTCCGCCCTGTAGGGCTGGTGGAGTCTGTCTTGTACCGCCTCCCTTAAAAGGTCAAACCTTTTTGAAAGTAGGCTTCCTACAAAAAGGGCAGACCTTTGGAGGTTAAAAACCGCATCCTCAAGGCTAACCTGCCTTTTTATAACCTCCCTTGCCCTTTCCGTTGAAAGTTCAAACTCTGGCACACAGACCACCACCTTTATCTCCTTTGGAAAGTCCAACCTTAGAAAGTTAACCCCTTGTGAAGAGAAAGCACAAATCACAAAGCCACCCAAAAAGGTGGGCAAAAGATTGTCGGGATGCTTTTCAAAGGCAAAGGCAACCTTTAACTTCTCTGGTAGGCTAAGTTCAAGCTGGTGCAGGGCTTCAAAGGCTTTTATTGCCCCCACTATGGCGGTGGCAGAAGAGCCAAGCCCTCGGGCAGTAGGCACTTGATTTACCTGTTTAACCCTTATGGGAAGATCCCCTTTGCCAAAGGTTTCACAGGCTTTTTTATATACCCTTATAAAAAGATTCTCCTCGTTGATGGGCAGATGCCTACCTTCTCCTTCTATCTCCACGCTATATTGAGAGGAGGGCTCCACATAAAAGTGGTTATACAAATTTAGGGCAAGGCCAAAGGCATCAAAGCCAGAACCAAAATTGCTGGTGCTTGCGGGCACTCTTATTCGCATAGTATATAGTGTATAACCTTTTGGAGATCTTCCGCACCTTTTACCCTTAGACCCTCCACCTCTAAATCACCTACCACTATCTTTTTGACGCCCTCCAAAAATTTCCAGCCTTCAAGAAGAACTATATGGCAGTCGGAAAAGTAATCTTCCACAACCCTAAGAGGGTTATCTTCTCTTTTTTCCCATAGAGTAAGCCTTTCTGGAGAGAGGAGAGCCAGCTTGTTCAAAAGCTTGGAAATTCTATATGTGTCCGAGCCTTCCTTGTCGGTAATGCCATGGGATTTAGGGTCGTGCTTTATATAACCCACCTTGTAGCCCCTCTTTTGAAGTTCCTTTATAAGCTCCTCTATTAAAGTGGTCTTTCCCGAGTTGTGGTATCCTACAAGGCTAAACACCTTTGGCATGGGCAAGCTCCTTTATCCTTTCCATTATATCTTCCGCAACCCTTCGGTAGGCTTTTAGGTTTTCTTCTTCCCTATAGACCTTAGCCTTACCTATGAAAACACGGATTGGGTGTCCTGGCTTTGGGAATTTGGCACCCTTTGGAAATACCTTGTCTGTACCCTCTATGTAAATGGGAAGTACAGGCTTTTGGCTTTTTATTGCCAAAAGTCCCACGCCCAACTTGGGTTTTAGAAACTCCCCCGGGTTTGCCCTTGTGCCCTCTGGAAAGATGCATACTTTACATCCATAATGCATAAGCTCCATAGCAAGCTCCAAAACCTCTATATCTCCAGACCCCCTCTTTACGGGCAAGGCTCCCATATGGGGAAGCAATTTACCCAGCAGTGGAACTTTAAAAAGCTCTTCTTTTGCAAGAAACCTTAAAGGCTCTGGAAAGATTGCGTTCAAAAGGGGTGGGTCAAGATGGCTTCTGTGGTTGCTTGCCACTATACAAGGTCCCAAGGGTATATTTTCCAAGCCATAGGCTTCTGCCTTAAAGATCTTCCTGAAAAGCCTTTTGGTAGGCGGACAAAAGGGAGCAAGGAAAAACTTGGCAAAACCGCTTACAGGGCAAGCACTGGACATTTTAAACTCCTAACCATATGAAGAGAAACGCTTCCTATCCTTTCCCTCATACCCTTTCCCCTCCTTCCTATTATCACAAGGTCATAGCCCGAAGAGTTTATGTGCTTTACCATCTCTTTATAAGGATCTCCTTCAAGGACCACAAGGTTAAGATCCCTTCCACCAAAGGTATCCGTATACATGTGCATAGCTTCTTCCTTTTTGTTTAAAAGGCTTCTTTTGTAATCCTTACCGCTTAGCTTGTTTATAAAACGGCTTATATTCATGGCATAAACAAGGTCGTAATCAAAGTTAAAAAAAGCCTTAAGGTACTCTGCAAACTCCACCTGTCTGATGGACCTTTCGGAAAAATCCACAGGAAGACATACCCTCTTTATATTCCCATGGCATCCTTCTTTGTACACCCAAAGCCCAAGCTTATCCGTTCCCAATAAGATCCATTCTGGTACAGACTTACCAAAGAGCTTTTTCTTGTACTTTACAAAAAGTAAATCATACCTTTCCTGAAGCTCCTCCAAGGTGCTGTCCTTTTTATCAAAAAGGCTATAAAAGTCAAAGTCTGCAAAAAAATCCTCAATGTGCTTTTTCATAGCCCTTTGCCTTTCCTCCGATGGAGCCATAAGGTCAAAAATCTCCTCCTCTTCAAGGTACAAAAAGTCTGGAACCACACCAAGGATGGAAGTTATCTCCCTTACATATTCTAAATAATCCGCATCCTCCTTAGATATATGTACCGCTAACTTCCTTAGCATCACTCCTTATTTTCTATCTTCTGCAGGAGCATATGGGTAAACTCTTCCACCTTCATGCTTCCCAAGTTTCCTTCCTTTTTCCCTCTAACGGACACATTGGCACTTTCCACTTCCTTATCCCCCAAGACCACAATATAGGGGATCTTTTGAAGCTCTGCATCCCTTATACGGGCGTTTATTCTTTCTTCCCTCGTATCTACTTCCACTCTTATGCCCTTTTCTGTAAGCTTGTTTGCTATCTCCTTTGCATAAAAGGCGTGCTTTTCTGAGGATATGGGAATAATCCTTACTTGAACTGGTGAAAGCCAAAGGGGCAAAAGCCCTGCGTAGTGTTCCAAAAGAACGCCCACAAACCTTTCAATGGAGCCAAAGATAGCCCTATGTATCATATAGGGCCTGTGTCTTCTGTTATCGGGTCCCACATACTCCATATCAAACCTTTCGGGTAGGTTAAAGTCAAACTGTATGGTGGAACACTGCCAAAGCCTTCCAATGGCGTCCTTTATCTTTACATCTATCTTGGGACCATAAAAGGCTCCGCCCCCTTGGTCTATTTCATAGTTTAAACTTAGTTTTTCCACGGCCTTCCTTAGAGAGTCTTCTGCCAAATGCCATTGCTCTTCTGAACCTATGGCATCCTCTGGTTTGGTGGATATATACACTTTAAAATCTTTAAAACCAAAAGACCTTAACATATCTATGGCAAACTGTAAGGTTTCTTCTATAACCTCTTCCACTTGGTCTGGCGTGCATATGATATGGGCATCATCTTGAGTAAAGCCCCTGACCCTCATAAGCCCGTGCAAAACTCCCGACATTTCGTATCTATAAACGGTGCCGAGCTCTGCCAACTTTAAAGGAAGCTCCTTATAACTTCTTACCTTGCTTTTGTATATGGCTACGTGGAAAGGACAGTTCATAGGCTTTACAAAGTACTCCTCCTCTTCTACCTGCATTGGGGAGAACATGTTAGGCCTGTAATAGTCAAGGTGTCCGCTTGTTTGCCAAAGCTTTGCATTTCCCACGTGGGGAGAATAAACGAGTTGATATTCCCTCTTTATATGTTCTTCCTTCCAATAGTCTTCAAGGATTCTTCTAAGCGTTGCACCCTTTGGAAGCCACAAAACCAAGCCCGCTCCAACCTCGTCCTCTATCAGAAACAACTCCAACTCCCTTCCAAGCTTTCTGTGATCTCTCTTTTTAGCCTCTTCATATAGCCTAAGCCTTTCCTCTAGCTCCTCCTTGGTCCAAAAGGCAATACCGTATATCCTTTGAAGCATAGGACTTGAAGAATCACCCATCCAATAGGCACCCGCCACATGGGTAAGTTTAAACTCTCCTACCATACCCGTATAGGGCACGTGGGGACCTCTGCAAAGGTCTGTAAAGCCATCCTGACCGTATATAGATATGGTGTCTGATGGATCTATTTTGTTTATTATCTCCAGCTTATACCTTTCGCCAAACTCTAAAAACAGTTTTATGGCCTCTTGTCTTTCCAATTCTTTCCTAAAAAGGGAATAGTTTTTGGATATGATCTCCCTCATCTTTTCTTCTATCTTTGGCAGGTCCTCCGAGCTTATGGTATGACCTTCCACCTCCACATCGTAGTAAAAGCCCTCTTCTGTGGTAGGTCCCACACCCAAGTGAACCTTTTGATAACCGTAAATTTCCTTCAAAGCCTGTGCCAAAATGTGGGAAAAGGTATGTCTCATAATGTCAAGGCTTTCTGGGTCTTCTTTGAAGATAGGTGTTATTTCTATATCTTCCTTTATGGGAGTTAAAAGGTCTATGATTTTAGAGCCCGCCTTTGCACCAAGGGCGTTATCTATACCCAAAGTTTTAAAAACTTCTCCAAGGGTGGTGCCTTCTGATACTTTCAGCTCCTTACCGTTTACTTTTACTATTACCATAGAGTTTAATTATAAACCCACCAACCAAAGCCTACAAGCCAAGGGCTTTTTTAACTATCTGGATCCTATCCCTTAGCTTGTCCCGTTCCTTCTCCTCGGAGAAAAACTTAAGGATCTCTTCCTCATCAAGATATACCTTGCCCTTTTCTTTTATCCTTTCCGCCACAAAATCCGCCACTGCCAAAAGCTTTTTACAACGCTTTGTAGCTTTGAACTTAATATCCTCCACCCTTTCGGGACTGCCTTTTAGAAAAAAGCTCACCGAATGACACCCAGAAGTACACCTTCCAAGCTCAGAGTAGCCCTCCGGCTTTTCCTCAAGGGAGTTTTTAAGACCTTTTTCTAAATACTCACCCACCCTCATACTATTAATTATAGCGGTTTTATAGGTTGATGAGAAATTCCCTTTTCATCGGTAGCGTAGGCATCATTGCCTGCGATAAAAAAACAGGCTGGAAGCCTGAAATACCAGAATTTTAAATTTTTTGCGGCGGTCAATGATGTGCCCCTGCGTTTTGTTTATGGACTTGCCTATTGGCTTCTTAGATAGGAATGTTAAAAAGTCCCCTTCACGGATTTATTCACCAAAGCCGGCCATCTGCAAGCTTATTTTAGCATGGTGTAGTACCTCTTGTAATTCCTAAGCACTCTCTCTACATAAGGAGTGTTTCCCTTTGCCCTTTCTCCCTTGTTATAGCAATCTATGGCGAGGTTTATGGAGGAATATTTATCCATACATCTCCTTAGCACCATGGCGCCAAAGTGGATGTTGTAGCAAGGTTCAAAGATCCATTCCTTTGGTATTTTGTATTTTTCAAGCCAGTAGGAGTTTATCTGCATTATACCATAGTCCCTTGTTCCGTTCCTATTTATATTCACAGCCCTTGGGTTAAAGTTGCTTTCTCCCTTTGTTATGGCTATAAGGAGGATGGGGTCTACTTGGTATCTTTTGCCTGCATCAAAAAAGCAGTGGTAAAAGGAAAAAGCGTAGGAGATCCACAAGAAAAATGCAAGCAAAAATATCATATAATAATCATAACCCTTTGTTGGAGGTAAAAAATGGAGAAAAACTGGAAGGTGGGAACGGTATACCTTAACGACCAAACAAGGATCATAGTTATGGGTATTACAGGAAGGGAAGCTTCTCAGGTGGTGGCAGAATCAGAAGCCCTATACCCGGGCTTTATAGTGGCTGGTGTAACTCCCGGCAAAGGTGGGTCTGAAGTTGCCGGCAAGCCAGTGTATAACACAGCAAAGGAAGCCTTGGAAAAACATCCAGAGATAAACACGGGAATAGTTTATGTACCACCGGCTTCTGTAAAGGATGCGGTTATAGAGCTAATAAACTCTGGCATAAAGCTTATATATATCATTACCGAGCATGTGCCCATAAGGGACACGGTCTATTTCTATCATTATGCCAAGGAAAGGGGTGTGATAATCGTCGGTCCTACCTCTTTGGGATGTATGATGCCCTGGGTTCCTGCAAGGATAGGAGCGGTGGGTGGTAAAAATCCTTCCATAGCTTATGAGAAGGGTGGGCTTGTGATCCTCTCCAAGTCTGGCGGTCTTACCACCACCACCGCAGAGATGTTCAAAAGAAGGGGATGGGGTGTTTATATGGCTTTGGCTTTGGGTGGTGATGTTATATCTTGCACCACCTTTGCGGATGCTTTGGAGAATATAGCGGACGATCCCAATGTAAAGGGTGTGATAATTCAAGGTGAAGTGGGAGGGTCTTATGAAGAAAAAGCCGCAGAGACTATCCTAAGGCTCTGGAAAGAAGGTAAGTGGAATAAGCCTGTGGCTGCCTTTGTGGCAGGTAGGTTCCAAGAGAGCTTGGAAGGCGTATCCTTTGGACACGCAGGAGCCATAGTAGAAAGGGGCAAAGGTAAAGCCACAGATAAGATAAGGGCTTTTAACGAAGTGGGCAAGATAACAGGCTTGGTAAAGGTGGCGGAGTTTTACCATGACCTGGTGCACTGCATAGAAGAGCTTGGTGTTCCAAGAGACTTTGAAGATACCACACCAGAAGGAAGGGTAAAACCCCTTTACTCCACCATTGACGAGGAAACTTGCCAATTCAAGGGGGATTGAAGAACCTCCCCCTTGCCCACCTGAAAACAAAGCCGCTTAAAAAGATAACCGTTATAAGCCCTATAAAGGCAAGCAAAAGTATGTACTTCACAGCTCTATCTCTGCATGCCTACTGGCATGGCATTGGATATTTACCGCCACAGGAAGGGATGCTATGTGGCACGGATACAACTCCACCTTTACATCTATGGCTGTAGTGGTGCCACCAAAGCCCATGGGTCCCCAACCTATCTTATTGACCTCTTCTATAAGCTCTTCCTCTATCCTTTTTGCCACGGGGTTTTGACTTCTTTCTCCCACAGCCCTTAAAAGCGATCTTTTGGCAAGCAAGGCACAGTATTCAAAGGTGCCGCCTATTCCCACGCCTACGGTAAAGGGTGGGCATGCGTTGGGTCCTGCAAGTTTTACCGTTTCAAGGATAAACCTTTTTACGCCTTCCCATCCATCCGCAGGCTTTAGCATGCCAAGGCGGGAGGTATTTTCCGAGCCCGCCCCTTTGGGAGCAAAGATAAGCCTTAGTTTATCTCCGGGCATCACCCTATAATGGATCACCGCGGGTGTGTTATCCTTTGTGTTCCTCCTTTCAAAGACAGGGTCATAAACCATAGAAGCCCTAAGATAGCCTTCCGTGTATGCCCTTCTTATCCCTTCGTTGATAGCATCCTCCAAATAGCCGCCTACCACATGGACCTCTTGACCTATATCCACAAAGACAACCGCCACTCCCGTATCCTGACAGTAAGCCATCTGCTCTTCTCTTGCAGCTTTTATATTCAAAAGTATCTGCTGCAAAACTTCTCTCCCAAGCTCTGACTCTTCCTTCCTTAGGGCACTTTGGTAGGCAAGCTCCACATCCTCTGGAAGCTCATAGTTTGCTTTTATGGCTATCTCTTTTACCGCCTCTACTATTTGGTCATAGTGTATTTCTCGCATTTAAAAGCTCCTCCACTATGGCTATGTTTTTTCTAACGGACTCCACAGACCTTTTCCACATTTGACGTTCTTCCTCTATCATGGGTATTTTAATGATCTCTTCCACTCCGCAGTTGCCCAATTTAACAGGCACTCCCACACACAAGCCTTCTGCCTCGTAGTATTTACCAACATCGCCATCCAAATAAACAGAGCAAGGAAGTATTCTTTTGTTATCGGTGACTATAGCTTCCACCATCTCCACTATGGAAGCTGCAGGAGCATGATAGGCAGAAGTTCCCATCAGATCCACTATTTCACCACCTCCAAACTGGGTCCTCTTTATAAGCTCTTGTATCTTTTCCCTTGGTAGCATATCCTTTAAAGGTATTCCTCCCACGTTGGATATGGATATAAGGGGCACCATTTCATCCCCATGCCCTCCTATCACATAGGCATGAACGTCCATAGGCGATATCTTTATCTCCTTTGATATAAAGGTCTTAAAGCGTGCAGAATCCAAAACTCCAGCCATTCCCATAACCCTGCTTTTTTCAAAGCCCAATATCTTATAAACAGCATAGGTCATAAGGTCTACGGGATTTGTAACCACTATCACTATAGCCTCTGGGGCGTACTCCTTTATCCTCTTTGCTATCACCGAGAGTATGGAGATGTTTCTATCCAGTAGGTCTTCCCTTGACATACCGGGCCTTCTTGGGAAGCCTGCGGTTATAACCACTATATCGCTGCCTTCCAAGGCTTCATAACCTTCTCCCTCTGGGCTTACAGAAAAGCCCTCCACCTTTCCGTCAATGTTTAGTGCGGAAAGCATCTGTTGAATATCCAAAGCCTTGCCCTTTACAGGTTCAATAAGCTTCTCACCATCCCTTCTTGGCAGGTCAAACATGCGCACATCCACAAGACCCCTCAAAGCCAAAAGACTTGCAGTATGCTCTCCCACATTACCCGCACCTATCACAGAGACCACCTTTCTCATCTTCATAGTTTATACCTCCACCCTTTGCTTTCCTTTTATCCAGTTTAAAAGACCTCCTGCCAACAATACGGAGATTTGCTTGGGAGTTAAAGCGTATTTACAAAGAATCTCTTCCCCTGTGGTCTTGTTCATAACCACTATCTCTTTGCCTTCCTTTAATCTTTCTATAACCTCTGGGATCTCTATCTCATCTCCCAAAGAGAACTTGTTGTAATCTTGCTTGTCTATAAACTCAAGGGGTATTATGCCAAAGTTTACAAGGTTGGCATGGTGGATGCGGGCAAAGGATTTGGCTATTACCGCACGGACTCCCAAAAACCTCGGAGCCAAAGCAGCATGCTCCCTTGAGGAGCCTTGTCCGTAGTTTTCTCCTCCTATTATGATGTTTGCTTTGCATCTGTTATCCCTTATGTCTTTTGCCCTTTTGACAAAGTCTGGGTCTACGTAGTGATAAACATACTCGCTTATGGCGTATATATTAGACCTTAGAGGAAGTATTTTGGCGCCCGCTGGCATAATGTGGTCTGTGGTTATGTTATCGCCCACTATAAGGCTCACCTGACCCTCTATGGCTTCTGGCATTGGGTCAAACTCGGGAAGTGGTCTTATGTTGGGTCCTCGGTATATTTCCACAGCCTTTGCCTCTTCTTTATCAAGTGGTGGTATAAAGGCTTCATCTCCATAGGGGAACTTTTCGGGCATCTCTACCTTTATCCACTTTATACCTTCCCTTTCTGCCAATTTCCTTGGGTCTATTATCTCTCCCGCTATGGCGGAAGCAACGCATACCTCTGGAGAGGCTAAATATACCTTTGCGTCTGGGGTTCCAGACCTTCCTTCAAAGTTTCTGTTAAAGCTACGGATGGATACTCCTCCGCTTGGTGGAGCATAACCCATACCTATACACGGTCCACAGGCGCTTTCAAGGATCCTTGCCCCAGCCTTCAAAAAGTCAAGGAGAATTCCATTTTGAGTTATAAGCTCCAAAGCCTGTTTTGAGCCGGGAGCTATCGCAAAGATAACATCAGGATGTACCTTTTTATCCCTTAGCATACTGCCTGCACGAATAAGGTCTACAAAGGAGGAGTTGGTACATGAGCCTATAACCACTTGATCTACTTTTATGCCTTCCACTTCCCTAAGGGGCACCACATTGTCCGGAGAATGGGGGCATGCTATCAAAGGCTCAAGCTCCGAAAGGTTAATTTCAATTATCTCATCATATTCCGCATCGTGATCTGGCAATAACTCTATCCAGTCTTCCTCCCTTCCTTGAGCTTTTAAATAAGCCCTTGTTATCTCGTCGGAGGGGAAAAGGGAAGTAGTTGCACCAAGCTCTGCTCCCATGTTGGTTATGGTAGCCCTTTCGGGCACGGAAAGCTCCTTTATACCCTCTCCAAAGTATTCAAAGATCTTTCCTACTCCACCCTTTACCGTTAATCTCCTAAGCAATTCAAGGATAATATCCTTTGCGGTCACCCAAGGGTTTAGCTTGCCTGTGAGCTTTACACCCACTATCTTTGGCATCTTTAAATAAAAGGGCTCTCCTGCCATTGCCGCAGCCACATCAAGACCACCGGCACCGATAGCTATCATACCCACACCACCGGAAGTGGGCGTATGGGAGTCTGAACCAAGCAGTGTTTTACCGGGTTTGGCAAACCTTTCTACATGAACCTGATGGCATATACCATTACCTGGCTTGGAAAGCCATATACCATACCTTTTTGCCACACTCATAAGATATTTATGGTCATCGGGATTTCTAAAGTCCGTTTGTAGCATGTTGTGGTCTATATAGCTTACCGAAAGCTCCGTTTTTACCCTATCAACGCCCATGGCTTCAAACTGTAAATATGCCATGGTGCCCGTGGCATCCTGAGTAAGGGTCTGGTCTATTCTTATGGCTATCTCCTCACCGGGGATAAGCTTCCCGCTTACAAGGTGGTCTTTTAGTATCTTGTAGGCAACCGTTCCCTTTGCCATAAGAACCTCCTTTTTGAAAAAGTTATGATTTATATTATAGCCCTTTGAAAGGGTAAAAAACATAAATTGCTAGTTTTAGAAGGTTCAAAAGTCTTTTGTAGTGGCAGGGCTTGCCCCTGCCCTTTTATTCTGGGCACCCGCAAGGGGTGCCCCTACGATCCTTCGGCTATTTTTGAAACACCATCCCTGTAAAGAAACAAACTAGCAATTTGGGTAGGGTAAAACATAAGACTAACTTCGTATGTGGAAATCAGAAAAGGACCGCAGATGGTTATGAGAGGCTCTAAACCAGTTAGATATTAGAATTTTGAGGAAAAGGATCTTTCATAAACAGCCCCTTTGCTTCAAAATATCCTTAAAATATAAACCCACAAGGGCACCGTTATAAAGCTTAGCAAAATTCCAAAGCCGGCACTGGCAAAAGCCAAATTGTGGTTTAGACCATATTTCAAAAGTAAGAGGCTTGCAGTTATCATGGTGGGCATAGAAGATTCAAGCACAGAAACCTTGTAGGCAACATCCCCCAAGGGCAAAAGTTTAAGGAAAAACAGGGCAAAAAGGGGAGACAAAAACATCTTTATGGAAATAGCCAAGACTAAAAGCCTTTTTTCCTTCCTTATCTGGGAAAGTTCAAAGGAAAGCCCCAAAGAAAAAAGTATTACAGGTAGCAAAGAAGCGGTGGAGAAGTCTATAAACTTTTGAAAAGCCATGGGAATTTCATAAGTCCTTAGAAGAAAACCTGCAAGAAGTCCCAAAAAGGGCGGAAAAAGAAAAAGAGATTTAAGGTCTATCCTACCGCTTACCAAAAAGATACCCAAGGAAGAAACTGCAAGAAAAGACCCCACGCTATCGTAGATAATGGCATACTTCAACCCTTCTTGCGAGTAATAAGCAAAACTATAGGGATATCCCAAAAAGGCGGTATTACCAAAGGCACAAACCATCATAAAACTCCTCAAATCCGTAGAGTTTAGCCCCATAAACTTTCCCACACCATAGGAAAGGGACAAAGAGAAAAGAATAACCAACCACGCAGAAGCACCTACATAAAAGACCTCTTTGGAAAGCCCCAAGCTATGGGCTGTTTTAAAGCTTAGCAAAGGCAAAGTAAAATATAGGACGTAATTAACCAAAACTGTGGAATGCTCCTTTGAAAAAACACCTAATCTTTTTAGTAAATAGGCTGCGCCAAAGGTGAGAAATACTTCAAGCATGAAGGTGGCTCTCTATGTTCCTCCTTATTAAGCTATAAGACCCAAGGTAATGCCTGAGAGTTTTTTCCAACTTTCCTATGGGCAAAAGGTTTTGGGGAGCCCTTCTGTCTTGAAAGGGCTGGCTTGCAAAAAGGGGCAAAAGATAAGCGGAAATATCCGCTATCTTCTTTATATCTTCCCTTGGAAAGGTTTCAATCCTTGCGATGCCATGAAAGCCCTCTTGGTCTGATAGCTTTATATACCAAGTGAGCTTATCCACTTTTTCTTTTTCCTCTTGCCTTTGCTGGTAATGAACCTTCACTATGGGACTCCTTTGCCCGGGCTTTAGCTGGTAGAGTATATCCATATGTTTTTTATCAAAGT
>JBKBRK010000006.1:0-37819 GCA_046292245.1 Aquificaceae bacterium | reverse complement strand
CTTAAGGCAACTTCCGCCTCCACATTATCCTTCATATACCTGTTTACTTCCGAAGAGATATCCCCATCCACACAAACAGGTTTAAAGCCAAGGATTTCATCCAAGGAAAGGTTGCCCCTGACAAAAAGCAACCTTCTAACTTCATTCTCTACAAGGGCATCCTCCAAGGGATTGAACCTTCCATAAGAAAGTCTTAAAGCACCCGCACCCAAAGACACAAAGGCACCCTCAAAGCTATCTCCTGTGCTTTCATCCCTTATATAAACGAGCCCCTCCGTCCTTCTTACACCATCCACAAAAATAAGGTTTATATTAGCCTCCACTTTGACGCCTTGGTAGATCTTTGGTTCCTCGTAAAAATTCACAAACTGCTCGGACTCTTCCACCTCCACCACTTCTATCTCTGCTGGCTGATGGAAACTAAGGGATATGCTATACCTTTTTCCCATGGTTATATAATTTTAATTCAGTTCCTTGTTATGCTATCAAAGGAGTTTGTAAGCCATTTCTACAAAGGAGAAATTCCCTGCTTTGTTCCCTCTTCCCTTAGAATTCTTTTTTCATAGATAAGAGCAAGGGTAAAGAGGGTGGTAAAGATTATGGGACCCAAAAAGATGCCCACAAAGCCGAAGGCTAAAAGCCCGCCAACTATGGAGAAAAAGAGTGCTATATAGGGCATCCTTATGCCCATCTTCATTATAAGGGGTCTTATGAAGTTGTCTATGGTGGATATGATAAACATGCCATAAAGGGACATGAAAAGCCCCGTGTATATACCCTTTGTCATAAAGGTGTATAGGGCAACGGGAAACCATACAAAGGCGGCGCCAAAGGGAGGTATAAAGGAGCTTATAAAGGTGGCAAGGGCAAGCAAGAGGGCGTAATCCAAACCCACAAGCTTGTATCCTATAAAGCCCACGGTAGCCTGGGCTATGCCTACACCAATAGACCCATAAACGGTGGCTATAACCGTTTTATACACAGTTAGAAAAACCTGTTCTATGTCTTCCTTGTGCATGGGGAGGAACCTTTCCGCAAATTTTACAAACCTTGGACCATCCCTTAGGATAAAGAAAAGAGTAAGAAGAAACACAAAGGTTTTAAAGATAAAGCTACCTACCGCAGGTACAAACTGCGCTACCATGTTTAATCCCCTTTGGGCTAAATCCCTAAGGCTATTTATGGCGAGGTTTCTAAACTCTTGCGATTCTATGTAGGCTATAATTTTGTTTATATCCTCTTCCGAAAGAAATCTTTTTACAAAAGCTTTGTCTTTTAACTGATTTAAAAGCTCTAAATAAGAATGGTTTTGAGTAAAGCTTAAAAACTGCTGAAAGATCTCTATACTTTGTCCTATGGCCAAAGCCAATATAAGACTGAAGGGGATAACCACCAAGATTAACATAAGAAGGGTCAAGCTCATTGCGGAAAGGGTGTTTCCAAGCTTACGAGAAAGCTTTATATGCACTGGGTACAAGACCAAGGCAAATATGACGGCCCAAAGGATGGGTCTTAAGAAGGGCAAAAGCATAAAAAAAGCCAAGGTAGTAAAAAAGCCAGTCAAAGATAGGAGAAAATAGAAAAAGATCTTTTCTCTCACGGAGATAAATTATAAGCTATGGAAATTTGCCCCAAATGTGGTGCCCTCCTTGAGGTCATAGAGTGTTGTGGTGGAGGTATATATAGGTGTGATGCCTGTGGAGAGTACTACTTTTACGGTGAGCTTATAGAGTTTCAAAGGGATTCTGGGAAGGACTCTTTAAAAGCTCAAGGGCAGCTTGAAGGGGAGGAACTCCCTCCACCACAGCCCTATAAACACCAAGATTGATAGGTGCATGGATGTTTAAAGTTTTAGAAAGTTCATAAAGGGCTTTTACCGTATGGACGCCCTCCACCGTTTGGTTTAATTTCTCTAAGGCCTCTTCCACAGAAAGCCCCTGTCCAAGTAGATAGCCAAAGCTTCTATTCCTTGATTGAGGAGAGCTTGCCGTTAAAAAAAGATCCCCCACACCAGAAAGCCCATAAAAGGTTTCCCTCTTGGCTCCAAGGGCAACGCCAATCCTTACCATCTCCGCAAGGCCTCTTGTGATAAGGGAAGCCCTTGCGTTCTCTCCAAAGGAAAGGCCGTCGGATATACCACAGGCTATGGCTATAACGTTCTTTAAGGCACCACCCAACTCTACTCCTATAAGGTCTGTAGAAAGGTATATCCTAAGGTTTTCACCCTTTATCTCTTTCCTTATTCTTTCCATCTCCTCTACCTTTTCACCAGCCAGAACAAGGGCAGTAGGCAAGCCCCTTGAAACTTCACTGGCAAAGGAAGGACCAGAAAGGCAAAAAACTTCCACCAACGGGTCTATTTCCAAAAGCACCTGGGAAACCCTCTTTTTGGTGCCTATCTCAAGACCCTTTGAAGCGGATATTATCCTTTTCCCTTCTAAACTCTTACCTCTTAGAACTTCTCTTATGGCTTGAACGGGCAAGGCCAAGATTATGTAATGGGAAAAGGTTATGGCTTCCTCCAAGTGAGTGGTAGCCCTTATACCTTTTGTAGTTATGCCTTCCATGTAAGGATGCATCCCCCTGTTTAGTAGATCCACCACCTGTGGGTTTCTATCAAAGACTAAGACCTCATGCTTGAGCCTTCTTAAATGAAAAGCCAAGGCACAACCCCAACGACCCCCACCGAGAATAGCCAATTTCATGAGTTTAAATTATAAGCTTGGAAAGGGCGTCCAGTTAAAAATCGTATGTAGGAACAGTTTACAAATTTATACCAGTGCTATAGTGCTATAATTTTAAAGCCATGCAATTACAAGAAAAATTAATTGTGGAGAAGGTAAAGGAATTGGTAGAGCCTGTGATAAAAAATATGGGCTATAGACTTTTTGATGTGGAGTTTAGATCAGAAAGGGGATGGGTGTTGAGAATAATACTTGATAAGGATGGGGGAATAACCATAGGTGATTGCGAGGAGGTAAGCAAAAGGGTAAGTGCTCTTTTGGATGTGGAAGACATAATACCCGTTTCTTACCTTCTTGAGGTATCATCTCCTGGACTTACACGGGAACTTACAAAGCCAGCCCATTACGAGTTTTTTCAGGGCAGGCTTATAAAGCTTATTCTAAGAGAACCTGTGGAGGGTAAAAGGGAAATAAAGGGCTACATAGAGGGGGTAAAAGAGGGCATATTGCATATAAGGGAGAAGGAAACTAACAAAGAATACCATATCCCCATTTCCTTTATAGCCAAGGCAAACTTGGAGATAGAAAAATGGTAAAAAGCCTAAAAAAGCTTATAGAACAGGTGGCAAAGGAAAAGAACCTACCTGAGTGGATTGTGGAAAGATCTTTGAAAAACGCCATAGCTATAGCCATAAGGAGGGATAAGAGAGTAAGGGAAGACCTTGAAGTTGACTTGGAGGGTGACCACATAAAAGTATGTGTTGTAAAAAGAAAGAACGGTGAAATATTAAAAAGCCCTTTGGATATATCCCCAGAAGACTTAAACAGAATAGCGGTATATGCGGCAAAGGAGGAGTTTTTAAAGGAGTTGGAAAAGGCTGAAGAAGAAAGGGGATATCTTGAATACATTGAAAGGGAAGGAACCATAGTCTTTGGTATAGTGAGAAGGATAACAGAGGAGGGTGATCTACTGGTGGACCTGGGGAAGGTGGTGGGGATTCTTCCAAAGAGAGAGCAGATAAGGAAGGAAGAGTATAAACCTGGTGCAAGGTTAAAAGCCCTACTCCTTCAAGTAAAGAGGAAAAAGGGCAAATATGAGATTATTCTTTCAAGGACTCACCCTAACTTTTTGAGGAAGTTAATTGAACAAGAGATACCGGAGGTAAGCAGGGGCGAAATTATCATAAAGGCTTTGGTTAGGGAGCCCGGAGAAAGGGCAAAGCTTTTGGTGCATTCTGATGATCCCAAGATTGACCCTGTGGGGGTGGTGGTAGGTGTGAAAGGATCAAGGATATTGCCCATATCCGAGGAGCTTTCCGGCGAAAAGATAGATGTTATCCGTTGGACTCCCGATGAAGAAGAGCTTATAAAAAGAAGCCTTTCTCCTGCCCCCGTGTCAAAGATAAGAATTGACAAAAAAAATAAAAGGGCTGAGGTTGCGGTGCCAAAGGATAAGCTCTCCTTGGCAATTGGTAAGCATGGTGTAAATGTAAAGTTAGCCAATAAACTCACCGGTTGGTATATAGACGTTATGTCGGAAGAAGACTTCTCTGCCATACAAAGGCTAAAATGAGCTCCTTACACAAAGTGCATATAAAAAAGCTTATATACGGTGGCTATGGGCTGTCTCAATTGAAGGACAAAACACTTATGGTGGAGTATGCCCTTCCAGGAGAAGAGGTAGAGATAGAGATAATCCAAGAAAAGAGAGATTATGCAATTGGAAGGGCTATAAAAGTTTTAGAGGCTTCACAAGACCGTAGGGATGCACCGTGCCCTTATTATGGCACTTGCGGAGGCTGTCAATTGCAACATATGGATTACAAAGCACAAATAAAAGCAAAGGAAGAGATACTATTAGAAACTCTTGAAAGGATAGGTAAGTTGCAAATTGACAAGTTGGAAAAATCTCTCTACGGAGAGGAATTTGGTTATAGGATAAAGGCGCAATTCAAGGTGGTACAGGAGCGTATAGGCTTTTATGAACGTAGAAGCCATAACCTTGTGGAAATAGAAGAATGCCTTCTTCTTCATCCTTCCATAAACCAACTTATCCCTTCCCTTAGAGAGTTTGTCAAAAGGTTAAAGAGCTTACAAGAGATAGAGGTTATTTACTCTCCAACGGAGGATGAATTTCTCCTTAAGGCTATATCAACGGAAGAAATCCCCAAAGAAAAGCTAAGAAAGGTAGCGGAAACTTCCCTTCCCAAAAAGGTAGTTGGCGTGGGATTATACAAAGAGAGTAAACTATACCATATTGGCAGGGACTTTGTTTTTGTAAAGATAGGTCCATATCTTTATAGGTTAAGCATGGATTCCTTCATTCAAGTTAATTACAAGCTTTGGGAGAAGTTTATAGAATTTGCTATCCCAAAAAGCTCCTATGATAAGGTGCTTGAATTACACTGTGGTATTGGTTTTTTCACTTTACCTTTGGCAAAGAGGTCTTTTTTTGTAAATGCTTACGACAGCAACGGTAGGGCGATAAGGGATGCAGAGTATAACGCCAAAATAAACTCCATAGGTAATGTAAGCTTTATGCAGGAAAAAGGCTCCATTGCCCTAAGAAAACATGCGGGTGATATCTTTGACCTTATATTCCTTGATCCGCCAAGGTCTGGACTCTCGGAGGGCGAAGCCCAGCTTATTCTCAAAAATAAACCCAAAAGTATAGCCTATGTTTCCTGTGAGCCAACCACTTTGGCAAGAGACCTTAAGGTTCTGATAAAAGGAAGTTATAAGCTTTCAACCCTTTGCATGGTGGATAACTTTTCCAATACTTACCATATAGAGGCAATAGCACACTTGGAGGTTGTTTAAGTATCTTGGAAATCCTATGGGTTAGAAAACCCACCTTTCCCTATATGCTATCCTTAACTTTGGAAGCTTGCCAGCCCTCAGGTTATGGTTATAAATTTTTTGTTCTAAAAACCAAAAAAGGAGACAATCATGCATGTCCTAAAGAGAAGTGGAAAGAAGGAATCCCTTGACATATCCAAGATTCGCATAGCTATAGGTTTCGCATGCGATGGCATTGACGTAGACCCTATGGAGTTGGAGTTGGATGCCCAAATACAATTTAGAAATGGTATAACCACCAAGGAAATTCAACAACTTCTTATTAGAACCGCTTCTGAGAAGATATCACCGCAAGCTCCACAATGGCAATATGTGGCTTCAAGGCTTTTGCTATACGACCTGTACAAAGAAGTGGGACATATAAGAGGCTATAAGGTAAAGGACAAGATAAACGGCAAATACAAGCCCTACAACCCCGATAGCTTCTATAGATTGGTAAAGACCTATGCAGAAAGGGGCATATACGGAGATTATCTCCTAAAAGAATACACAGAAGAAGACTTCAGAGAGCTGGCACACTATATAAAGCCAGAAAGAGATTTACTCTTTAATTACACAGGCATAAAAGTTCTCACCGATAGATATCTCCTTAGAGATGAACAGGGACAAATAATAGAGCTCCCCCAAGAGATGTATATGCTTATAGCTATGACCTTAGCAATCCCAGAAAAGGATAAGGTAAAATGGGCTAAAACCTTTTATGACCTACTTAGCAACCACGAGATATCTTTGGCAACTCCAACCTTGATGAACGCAAGGAGAACCCATACACAGCTAAGCTCTTGTTTTGTACTGACAGTGGATGATGACCTTTATGATATCTTTGACAATGTTCAAAAGGCGGGTCAAATTTCCAAGTTTGCTGGTGGGCTTGGCATATATCTTGGCAAGATTAGGGCAACGGGCTCTCCTATAAGAAAGTTTAAGGGTGCAAGCTCTGGGGTTTTGCCTGTGGTTAAAATCCTCAACGATGTAATGATATACGTAGACCAACTTGGTATGAGAAAGGGCTCCGCCAGTATTACCTTAGATATATGGCATAAGGATGTATTGGATTTCCTTGAAGTAAAGACCAACGTGGGCGATGAAAGAAAAAAGGCACACGATATTCACCCAGCAATCTCTATACCAGACTTGTTTATGAAAAGGCTAAAAAATAGAGATAAATGGACTTTGTTTGACCCCTATTACTGCAAGCAAGTAAAAGATGGAAAAAACTTAGAGGACTTTTATGGAGAAGAATTTGAAGAACTCTATGAAAAGTTGGAAAAGGAACTACCATCTTATGCAAAGAAAGAAATCCCCGCCTTTGAACTTTGGAAAAGACTTCTCACAGTGGTTTTTGAAACAGGAGAGCCTTATATCTTTTTCAGAGATACCGCTAACAGGCTAAACCCCAATAAGCATTGTGGTATGGTTTATAGTTCTAATCTATGCCACGAGATAGTTCAAAACATGTCTACCACCCAGCACATAGAAGAAACCCTTTTGGATGATGGTACCATAATCCACAAAAAGAAGTCTGGAGATGTGGTGGTTTGTAATCTTGGTTCTATAAATCTGGGAAAGGTCTACACAAAGGAAGATATGGAAAGGGCGGTGCCCATACTGGTTAGGATGCTTGACAACGTTATAGAAATGAACTTTTATGCCATAAGGGAAGCGGAATATACCAACAAAAGATACAGAGCCATAGGCATAGGCGTTAGCAACTATCACTACTGCTTGGTAAAAAATAGTATCCAGTGGGAGACACAAGAGCATCTTGAATTTGCAGAAGCACTCTTTGAAAGGTTAAGCTACTATGCTATAAAAGGCTCTATGGAGCTTGCCAAAGAAAGGGGGACATACCCCTTATTCAATGGCTCTGATTGGAGCAAAGGCATATTCTTTGGAAGAACTCCAGAGGAAAACCAAAACATATCAAAGAATGGCTTTGATTGGATTAGCTTAGCTCAAGATGTGAAGAAATATGGCATGAGAAATGCTTATTTGCTTGCGGTAATGCCAACGGGCTCCACTTCCTTAATAATTGGTGCCACACCATCCACAGACCCAATCTTTGCCAAGTTCTATAAAGAAGAGAACATGTCTGGCATACTCCCCCAAGTGCCCCCAGAGATAGACAAATACTTTTGGCATTATAAGAGTGCTTATAACATAGACCAAGAGTGGATAATAAAGTCTGCCAGCGCAAGGCAAAAATGGATAGACCAAGCCCAATCTTTAAACCTTTTCATAGACCCAGAGCAGGTAGACGGACCAAAACTATCAAGGCTTTATGAACTGGCTTGGGAGCTTGGGCTAAAAACCATCTACTATATGAGAAGTAAAAGCCTTACAGATATAGAAGAATGTGAAAGTTGCAGTGCTTAAGGAGGTAAGATATGGAAAGGACTATAATCTTTAACCCACAGGGAGATAGGGAGCCTTCTAAGAGGCAACTTATCTTTGGAAACCCCACCAATATTATGGAGCTAAACAACATAAAATACCAGTGGGCTTTTGACCTTTATAAGACAATGGGCTTTACCAATTTCTGGATACCTGAAGAAATATCCATGCATGAAGACCAAAAGCAATACGAAAAGGAATTATCAGAGCACGAACGAAGAGCCTATGAGATGGTGCTTAGCTTTTTAATAGCTTTGGATAGTTATCAGGTGAATATGCTAAAAGAGTTTGCCCGATACATCACCGCCCCAGAGCTTGTTATGGCTTTAACATCCCAAGAATTTCAGGAAGCCCTGCACTCCTATTCTTATCAATTTATTTTGGAAAGCGTCGTAGACCCCACCATAGCCGATGAAATATACAACTACTGGAGACAAGACCAAGTTTTGATGGAACGCAACAAAGTCATAGCAGAGCTCTATAACGAATTTATCCAAAAGCCCACAGAAGAAAACTTTATAAAAGCAGTCTTTGGCAATTATGTGCTTGAAAGTCTATACTTTTATTCAGGTTTTGCCTTTTTCTACACCTTGGGGCGTCAAGGCAAGATGAGAAACACAGTCCAACAAATAAAATACATAAACAGAGATGAACTAACCCATGTGAGCTTATTTAGAAACATCATCCTAACACTAAAACAAGAAAACCCAGAGCTATTCACTTCAGAGATAGAAAAGTGGGTTTACGAATTTTTCCACTTTGCCACTTCAAAAGAGATAGAGTGGGGCAAATATACAACCCAAAATCAAATCCTTGGATTAAACGATCACCTAATAGAGAAATACATAAAATACCTTTCCAATCTAAGACTCACACAGCTGGGCTACAAACCGCTCTATCCAGAAGTGATGGAAAATCCCATGAAGTGGATAGACCAGTTTAGAACCATAAATGATACCAAAACAGACTTTTTCCAAGCTAAACCGCAAACCTACACAAAAAGAAGTGAACTTAAATGGTAGTTTAAGAGTTTTCTTCTTTACTCTCCTCTTCTTTTTTACCCATTTTCTCTTCCAAAAGGCTTTTTATATACTCTATGTCCTTTTGTAGCTCTATAAGCATATCCATAATCTCATCCACCGTTTCCCTTATCTTGATGATTTCCAGCTCCATCATAGTATTAAAGATTATATCAGAGGAGTGCGTTGGTGAAAAAATATATGTAAGGGAGTAAGGTCTTTTAAAAGAGCTATGGTCGTTTATGATTTTTACCCTAAGGATTTTTGAAACACCCTTCAGTATAATTTGACAAGGTCTTTAATTTGTATAAGTATATATATACTTATAGGAGGTGTAAAATGTACAGCATTACCCAATACCTTACGGAAGAGCACAGAAGAGGTGATAATCTCTATGCCAAGCTTGAAGAGCTTGTGCAGGCGGAAAATTGGCAAGAGGCGGTGGTTCTTTTCAAGGAGTTTTCGGAAGATGTATTAGAGCATTTTAAAAAGGAAGAGGAGATACTCTTTCCCGAGTTTGAAAGAACCACGGGCATAACCATGGGACCCACGCAAGTTATGAGAATAGAGCATGCACAGGCAAGGGAGCTTATAGAGAGGATGAAAGAGCATTTGGATAAAAGGGATAAAAGGGGATTTATATCTGTGGCGGATACTTTGATGATACTTTTACAACAGCACAACTTGAAGGAGGAGCAGATCCTATACCCTATGTGCGACCAATACCTTGATAGCTTGGATCTTATAAACAAGATGGATAATCTATGAACCAGGGGCTTTCCCTTTTTCAGGCACCCCCTTTTATCATAGTCTTTGGCTTTTTCTTGACAGCCACAGCCTTTGGTGTATTAGCCTCTATCTTTGAACTTTACTTCTCTATAAAGGGCTTCATCAATCTACCAACCTTGGTTCATCTTTATACCATAGGCTTTGGACTTTTTACCATGTTTGGCGCCCTTTTCCAAATGCTGCCTGTCGTTGCAGGTGCTGTTATAAAGGACCCAAAGCCAAAGGCTCTTATTTCCTACCTTTTAATGCTTTCCGGTTTTCTACTCATGCTGCTGGGCTTCTTTTATGGAAAAACCCTTTTAGTGGGCTCCACCCTTGTATATGGGGGCATCCTTTACACTTCCCTCTTAATGCTTTGGCACCTTTTTAGGATAAAGGCTAACATCCCCACGCCCATGGGCTTTAGGTATGCCCTTATCTTCCTTATCGTAGGGACTTCCATAGGGTTGTATGGAGTTTTTTCCCTTTTTGGATATACACCCTTCCTTAGGGATCTTGTTAAGTTTCACTACACTATCCTTCTCTTTGGATGGGTTGCCCTTTTGGTGGCAAGCGTGTCCTTTAGAGTGGTAGAGATGTTCTTTGTCACAGAGGCTTATCCTAACAGGTTTGCTATGCTTTTCCCACTTTTCCTACTCCTTAGCCTTTTTTTGTCCTTATTTGGAGAAATCTTCTCTTTACCGCTTATTGTTCTCTATCTTCTCTATTCCTACATGACTGTAAAGAGACTTTTAAGAAGGAAAAGAAAGACGGAAGCAAGCATACTTTTTTGGTATCTATCCCAAGGCTTTTTGATGATATCCCTTTTAATCTATCTCTTTCACGAAAAATTTTTCTTTGCTTTCCTATTTTCCTTTCTTGTCTTCTTCTCAAGCATCATAATGGGCATGATGTACAGGATAATACCCTTTTTGGTGTGGTTTCATCTTAGCAGTATACCAGCGGTTAAGGTGCCCCTTATGTCCCAAGTGATAAGCTATGAAAGGATAAGGCTAAGCTTTTATCTGCACACCCTTTGGGTATTAAGCTTGATGGGTTCCTACCTTTTAGCCCAAAAGAAGGGCTTTGTGATCTCTTCTACCCTTCATCTTGTATCTTCCCTGTTTTTCTTCTATAACATCTATACTGGTGGTATGCTTTATTTCAAAAGGAAGAGTGTATAGTGTATGCGGGGTGTTGGTGTATAAATTCTCAGAAGGGCTACAATTTACGGATTTATCCACCAAAGCTGGTTGAAGACCCTTTCAATCTCTCGCTTGGTGTGTTCTTTGGAAAGTATAATTAATCCCTATGTCTGAGTTTCAAAGGGTAAGAGGTTTTCACGATATCTTTGGAGAAGAGGCAAAGAAGTTCAGATATACCGCTAACCTTGTAAGGGAAAAGCTAAGACTTTACAATTTTGAAGAGATCCTTCTTCCTGTGGTGGAGTATCTTGAAGTTTTTCAAAGGAGCATAGGAGAGATTACCGACATAGTTCAAAAGGAGATGTTTTCCTTCCAAGACAGAAAGGGAAGGTGGTTGTCCCTTCGCCCAGAGGGCACCGCAGGTGCGGTAAGAGCCTATATCCAAAATAAGCTATATTCATCAAAGCCCTATGTAAAGCTCTTTTACGAAGGTCCTATGTTTAGGTACGAAAGGCCTCAGGCAGGAAGGTACAGACAGTTCCATCAGATAGGGGCAGAGGTCTTTGGCTCTATTGACCCTATGGTGGATGCGGAGATGATCCAGCTGGTCTATGAGATCCTTTTTCAGCTAAGGATAGATGCGATTATAGAGATAAACTCCATAGGTTGCAAGGTTTGCAGACCTGCCTACAGGGAAGCTTTGGTGGAGTATTTTAACCACATAGAGGCAAGCCTTTGTGAGGTATGTATTGATAGAAAGGATAGAAATCCCCTGAGGGTTCTTGATTGTAAGGTTCCCACATGCAAAGAGGCGGTAAAGGAAGCTCCAAAAATGATGGATTTTCTATGCGAGGAGTGTAAAGAGCACTACTCAAAGCTAAAGGAATATCTTTCAAAGCTTTCTATACCTTACAGGGAAAACCCCAACTTAGTGCGTGGGCTTGATTATTATACAAAAACAGTTTTTGAGGCGGTTGCGGTAGAGTTTGACCTCACAGTAATAGCGGGCGGCAGGTACGACTATCTTGTAGAAGAACTTGGAGGACCGCCAACTCCAGCAATAGGCTTTGCCGTAGGCATTGAAAGACTTTCCATGCTTTTAAAGGATCTACCTATGGAAGACCCTCTCTATGTGGTTATACCCTTTGGCGATGTTATGGATTATGCCTTTCTTGTGGCTAAGCTTTTGCGTTCCGAGGGTAAAAGGGTGGAACTATCCTACAAAAGGGGCGGATTAAAGAAACAGCTTGAGCTTGCTAACAAACTTGGAGCAAGGTATGTAATTATTATAGGCGAAGAAGAAAAGGCAGGGGGTTTTTACACTTTGAAGTATATGGAAACGGGAGAGCAGTTAAAAATAGAGCTTGCCCCTACTTGGTAGAAAAATACACAAATACCGTGTAGCCCTTTCTTATTCTCACCTTCACCTTATAACCATAGCTATCTAAGACCCTTTTAATCAATTGGTTCCCCATCCCCATACCTGACTTTGATATGTTGCTTGTATCATTCCTTACAATAAGAAGTTTCTTTTTAGGGCAGATTTTTATGTGTAAAAAGCTTTTTGAATGCTTTATGGCATTGCCAAGTAGATTGTAAAGTATATCTTCAAGGTCTGTTTTATCTATATAAACTTTCATATCTTTCAGGTTTAGATAGGTTTTTTTATTTTTTAACTCCTCTTCAAAGTAGTTTAAGCTATCCAGTATAAAATCTCGTAGATTGTAGAATCTTTTTTCTAAATTTCTGTTCTCCCTTATAAGATTGGTAAATATACTAAAATCCCTTTGTGCTCTAAGTATGCTTTTTTCCATTCTTCTAATGTTTTTGTCCTGAGGGTAGTTTTTTATTAAAAGGGATATGGCAACCCTTTGGGTGGCTATAAAGTTTCCAAGCCTGTGAGTAAGAGATAGCATGAGGTTTTTTATCCAATCCTCTTTTTCCTTTAACCTTTTTGTGTAACCTTCTATAACAGTTTGGTAAAGTAGTATAAGCGTTAAAACCAATAAAAATTCTATGACAAGAAGCTTACCCATAAATTTATTTATCTTCTCATTAAAATAATCCTCTTTTATTCCAACTCTTACTATTTTTAAAGGATCAAGGGAGTCTTCAAAGGTGTATATCCTGTAGAACTTCCCATAAGTTGGATTTATAACCACGTAGTCTTCTGCCTTATGATTAGGGTTGTATTGGTGTACAATATAATGATAATAGGCTATCTTGTATAGGTTTTCTTCCTCCACTTTTTTTAACTCAAGGAATATTGCTAAATTTATAAGGCTCAACCCAAAGACTAACAATAAAAAGAGTAGAAAATATAATAAAAACTTCTCAAGCTTCAACCTTGTATCCCCAGCCCTTTTTAGAAATTATAAAACCTTTTGGTAATAATCTTCTTAGGTTTTTTATATGTGCCCTAACCACATCGTCCCCAACGGGCTCATCACCCCATACGTAGTTTAAAAGCTCTTCCGTTGGAACATACCTATGGCGGTTTTCAACCAAGTACTTTAACAAAAGCCACTCCTTTTTGGTAAGCTTTACTTCATTGCCTTTTACCCAAACTCTACTTGCTGATAGATCAACCTCCACCTCTTTAAAGTTTAATCTTTCATCCCTTACAACCCTTCTGTGTAGGGCTTTTATTCTCAATAGAAGCTCCTTTGGCTCAAAGGGCTTTGTAAGGTAGTCGTCCGCTCCCAAAGAAAAGCACTCTTCTTTATCTTCCAATCGGTTTTTTGCGGTAAGTATCAAAACCGGAGTTTTATAGCCTCTTTTTCTAAATTCTTTTAATAATGCTTCACCATTAATATGGGGCATCATAAGGTCAAGTAGTATAACGTCATAGATAGATACCTCTAAAAGGTCAAAAAATTCCCTGCTGTCTTCTATCCAATCCACCACCAAGCCTTCCGAAGTCAAATACTCCTTTAAAAATTCACCCAATATACAGTCGTCTTCTACCAATAAGACCTTCACAAATTTAAAATATAAAACCATATAGGCTGTATGATCTTTGGGAATTAAAATTAGGAATTCATATTTACGCTTTCAAAACAATAGGGTGGCCTGATTCTAAAAGAGGTGAAATTTTGGCGGAGCTTATATTATAATTCTTAGACCATAGGAGAGGTGACCGAGTGGACGAAGGTGCAGCACTGGAAATGCTGTGTACGGGCAAACCCCGTACCGCGGGTTCGAATCCCGCCCTCTCCGTTTAAAGCTTCCTAACCTTCAGGGTCATTCCCTTAACCCCTTCTACAACAACCTGATCACCCTTCCTTATAGGATCATCGCTGACCGCATTCCATATCTCACCGTGTACAAAGACCTTCCCCTTACCCTCTACAAAATCCCTGTAAGCCTCTCCCTGTTCACCTATAAGCTCCTCTAACCCCAGCATCTTCTTGCGCCTTTGGGCCTTTAGCCCAAGCCTTCCTGCAAAAAGGAAAAAGCCCACAGTAAGGATAACCATGGTAGCTATAAGGCTTTTTGGAATGTCCCCATAGGGAGAGTCTGGGCTTATAAGAACCAAAGAGCCCAAGGCAAGGGCTATAGCCCCCGCTATGGCAAGCCCACCAAAGGTTGGAGTAATGAGCTCAAGTACTAAAAGAAGTATGCCCGCAAGGATAAGAAGCAGCCCAAGCCAGTTTATACCTATCACCCCAAGGCCATAAAGACCCAAAAGAAGGCATATTACACCTACCACGCCCGGTATTATGGCGCCCGGGTTGTAAAGCTCAAAGAAGATACCATAAAAGCCTATTAGAAGCAGCATATAGGCAAGGGTGGGGTTGGTTATAACACTTAGAAACTCCTCCCTTAGGCTTTTACCTATTTCTACAACCTGCACATCTTTGGTTTTAAGGGCTATCTCCTTTCCATGTTTTTTTACCACTCTACCCTCTAACTTGTTTAAAAGGTCCTGTCTATCGGTGGCTATAAGGTCTATTACCCTTTCCTTTAGAGCTTCCTCTGGTGTTAGAGAAATAGCTTCCGTTACCATCCTTTCTACAACTTCTGCATTTCTTCCTTTCTCTTTGGCTATGCTTCTTACAAAGGCTAACATATCTTGCATAACCTTTTGCTTCATCGCATCGTCCATTTTTTCTCCGCCCATCTGCACGGGCGTTGCGGCACCTATGTTGGTCCCGGGAGCCATGGCCGCTATGTCTGCGGAAACAGTTATTATGGCGCCCGCAGAAGCGGCACGCCCACCGGGTGGATTCACATAAACCACCACTGGAAGAGGAGTCCTTTGAAATTCTTGAACTACCTCCCTCATGGAGCTCTCAAGTCCACCGGGCGTGTTTAGCTCAAGCAAGAATAAGGTACCACCTTCTTTTTCTGCCTTCTCTATACTCCTTTTTATGTAATCCACCATCAGGGGGGTTACCGCCTCTTGCCCTTTGGCAACAAAGACCTTTCCATAAGAAAAGCTTGCAAGGAAAAGGAATATCAAAAGAAGCTTCATAGGAAAATCTTAAGACTATTTCATCCTTCTTGCAAGCTCCTCAAGGACTTCATGGATGTTTAACCTTTTAAGGGTTAGCATAAGGAGTAAATGGTAGAACATGTCAGAAACTTCCGCCTTTATCTCCTCTGGATTGCCTCTTTTTAGGGCTATCAGGGTCTCTATGGCTTCCTCACCAAACTTTTGGAGAATTCTATCCTCTCCTTCCTTGTACAGTTTAACTGTGTAAGAGTTCTCGGGCATCTCCTTTAATCTTTCCTCTATGACCTCTTGAAGTCTCTGTAAAGTTTCAAAGGGAAGGGACTTATCTACCCTTTTACCCTCAATATTCCTAAAGAAGCAGTTCCTTTCTCCAGTGTGGCAAGCCCTGTTCTTTTCTTGCTCTACGATATAAAGGAGAACATCCTCATCACAATCAACCCTTACTTCTATAACCCTTTGAAGCTCTCCTGAGCTTTCGCCCTTCTTCCATAGGCTTTTTTTTGACCTTGAGTAGTAATGGGCATAGCCTGTTTGTATGGTCTTTTCTATAGCTTCCTCATTAGCCCAAGCAAACATCCTTATCTCGCCACTCCTGTAGTCCTGGGCTATGACCGGTATAAGACCCTCTTCGTTAAACTTCAAAGGAATCATCAACCTTTAATTATAACCTTGGACTTTTGGCGTAGCCTTCCAAATTTCCTCCATCACCCTAACCTTTTTTATCCTTTTTGGCTTCATCTAAGTGTTTCATTTCTCTTCCATCTTTCTAACCTTCTCCTCCATTTTTAGCAACTTCCTTAGAGTTTTAACCTCTTCCTCTTTTAGATCTCTCCATTGACCGGACTTTAAAGAGCCCAACTTTATGGGACCTATGGCGGTCCTTTTTAGCCTTAAAACCCGGTGCTCAAAGTGAGAGATAAACCTTTTCACAATATGTTTTCTGCCCTCATGAAAAACCACCTCCAGTAGGCTTTTATCTTTTTCATGTTTTACCAACTTAACACTGTCTGGCTTTGCAAAGCCGTCTTCAAGGTTTGCTCCCTTTGCCATATCCTTTATGGTTTTTTCGCTTACCTTGCCTTCTACCCAAACTAAATAGGTTTTTGGTAGCTTGTACCTTGGGTGCATTATCCTGTGGGCAAGCTCTCCGTCGTTGGTAAGAAGTAAAAGCCCCTCCGCATTATAGTCAAGCCTTCCCGCAGGATAAAGCCTTTCTGGTATGTCCTTTATAAGCTCTTGAATTGTCTTTTTCCCCTCCTTATCCTTCCCAAGGGTTGTAAGATAGCAACAAGGCTTGTAGAGGATAACATACCTAAACCTCTGTCCTTTTACCTCCCTTCCGTCCACCTCTACCACATCCTTATGGGGGTCTATCCTCCATCCAAGCTCTTTTACCACAAGACCGTTGACCTTCACCCTTCCCTGCAAAATCAGTTCATCCGCCTTCCTTCGGGAAGCTATGCCGCAAAGGGATAAATACCTGTTTAGCCTTACCAGTACCTTTCCTCCTTCCATGGGTCTCCTTTCATATTGTAGCCCCTTTGTTCCCAAAAGCCGGGCTTGTCCTCTTGGAGTAATTCTATACCCAACACATATTTTGCGCTTTTCCAAGCATAGAGCTTTGGAACTACAAGCCTTAAAGGATAGCCGTGTCTTAAGGGTATGGGCTTTCCATACATTTTGTAAGCCAAGATGGTATCCTCTTCATATAGGTATTCCAAGGGTAGGTTTGTGGTATATCCTTCAAGGCAATGCACCATAACATATGAAGCCTTTGGCTTTGCTAATTGTAAAAGGTAATAGGTTTGCACCCCTTCCCAGGATATCTCCTTCACACTCCAACGAGTAACGCAGTGAAAGTCTGCCACAAGCTCCACAGAGGGAAGCTTTAAAAACTCCTCATAGGTAAATTCAAGGGGATTTTCCACAAGCCCAAATATCTTAAAGCGGTAGTCTTTTAGGTCCCATTGGGGGATATTGTTTGTTATATCGTAAACTATAGGGGAGGATATCCACCTTTGACTCGGCGGTAGCCTGTCCTCTCTGAGGTTTATAGAACTAACTATCTTCTTCATGACTATCTCCTACCAGCTAAAATCCTTTCCAAGATAGACCTCTCTTACTTCTTCCCTCTGGCTTACCCAGTGGGGGTCTCCTTCTGCCAATATTCTGCCTTCACTTATAATATAGACCCTATCTACCATTTTTATGGTTTCTCTTACGTTGTGGTCTGTTATGAGGATGCCTATCTCTTGGTGTTTTAAATTTAGTACAAGGGACCTTATATCGGCGATCATTATGGGATCTATTCCTGTAAAGGGCTCATCAAAGAATACATACTTGGGCTTTGGTATGAGAGCCCTTGCCACCTCAAGCCTTCTCTTTTGCCCTCCCGAAAGCCTGCCTGCCTTTTGATCCTTTAACTCCAAAAGCCCAAAATCTCCCAAAAGCTCCTCCGTTCTTGCCATCTGGGATTCCCTGCCTTCTTCAAAGAACTCAAGGAATATAAGTAGGTTTTCAAGGACTGTTAAATCTTCAAAGAGTGTATGCTCTTGGGGTAAAAAGGTTATTCCCTTCTTTGCCCTTTTGTGGGCTGGAAGATGAGTGATATCTTCTCCATCAAGCTCTATTTTTCCGCCATCCACTGGCAAAAAGCCCACAAGACAGTTAAAGAGGGTGGTTTTCCCTGCACCGTTAGGTCCCAATAAGCCCACTATCTCCCCCTTTTTTACCTGTATGCTAACCCCCTTTAGAATTTCCCTTTTTTTGAAATTTTTTCTGACGCCTCTTGCCAATAGCACGGGTAATATCTTAAGCCAAAAAGCAAAAGTGCCGCAGAATAAATGTGTGCGATCTTATAGTCTATGGTTTCCATCGCATTGTATATAACGATTGAGGCAACCCTTGTTTGGTCATCTATGTTTCCACCTATCATAAGCACAACCCCAAACTCCACCAAGGTATTAGCAAAGGCAAAGACCAAACCTACTTGCCTCTATTAAATTTTTGGGAACGCTTCTGTATCCCGATATTAAAGGATGAGTCATCATGGGTAGGCTGTATATAACAGAAGCCACTACAGACCCTTCAAAAGTAAAAAGAAGCCTTAAGCCCAAGAGATTTTCCAAAAGACTTCCAAGGGGGCTATTCCTTGGAAAAAGGTATCATAAAGCCACTTCCTCAAGGTTTTTTCTTTCATAACCCGGCAAATGGCTTAAAACCTGTGTGTATCCCTTGCCCTTTAAAAGGTCCAAAAGCTTTAAAAATCCCTTGTCCTGTTCCATTTTTTCCCTGTAGCAAAGACAGTAATCTTCGGATACAAAGCTTATAAAGTCAAGTCCCTTTTCATAGGCAAAGAGCTTGATGGAAATGCCCGCATCTCCAAAGCCCTCCCTTACACCAAAAGCCACATCCTTATGGCCTCCAGAGATGGTTTTGTAGTTTTCTATCCCAAGGTCTTTCCTTAAATAGTCAAAGATCCTTCTTGCTCCGCTACCCTTTTCCCTTGCAAGCCAGAGTTTATCCTTTAAACCCTTTAGGGATTTATCCAGCCCCTTTCTTAGAATTACCCCCTCTTCCCAAGAGAAAAGTTTTAAAAGTTTATAGCCCTTTCCCAAGATTCTCTTTGCCACCCTTAGGTTATCTTCAAAGCTACCCATGTGCATGCCCGCCATATGTGCAAAGCCTTTTTTTAGCAGATCCAAAGCCCCAAGGCTTGAAGTGTTTATAACCAAAAGCCTAATGCCTTCTTCTTTTGCAAGGTTGGAAAAGACACTCAAAGAAGGGTCGCACCCCGCAAAGGCGTAGGTTATAGTTTCCTTTCGATAAAACCAACCGATCTTGCCCTTTTTATAATAGCCCTCGGGCGCCTTATCTTCCTCCACCAAAGAGATGGGAATGAGGATCCTTTTGTTCTCTACTCTGTAGCTCGTAAAAAGACCCTCCTCAAAGCCAGGGAAGGGCAGGTATTCTTCCTGTGTAAAAAGCTCTTCAACGCTACACTTAAATGCCCTTGCCAGCCTTATGGCATAATCTACAGAAGGTAGAACTCTTCCCGATTCTATGGAGCTTATTGTAGTTCTTGGTATGCCGGTGATCTGAGACAACTCCTCCTGCGAAAGGCCAAGCCTAATTCTGTAATCTTTTACCTTGTTCATTATGAAAAATTATATTGTATGGATATGCTGGGTGAGGAATTATCCTTTGTAGGGGACCATTGACCACCACAAGGAATTTAAAATTCCGGTAGTTCAGGCTTCCAGCCTGTTTTTTTATCGCAGGCAATGATGCCTGCTCTACCGATGAAAAGGGAATTTCCCATTCGGCGTATATCTTATAATTAATACAAAGGCGAGGTGCCGGAGTGGCCGAACGGGGCGGTCTCGAAAATCGCTGTGGGTTCAAAGCCCACCGGGGGTTCGAATCCCTCCCTCGCCGTAGGAGAAGAGAATGAGCTATTTGGTTAGAGAACTAAAACCCACCTTTGAAAGGATTGTAGAGCCTCTGGTAAATCTTTTTCAAAGGCTTGGTATAACTCCTAACCTTCTTACCTTCGCTGGGCTTTTCCTTGTAGCCCTTGGGTCTGTTTTTTTATACCTTGAAGAAAGGCTCTTAGCTCTTTTACTTCTTTCTGTGGGATCCTTGTGTGATCTTTTGGATGGAAGCCTTGCAAGAAAGCTTGGTAAAAACTCAAAGTTTGGAGCCTTTATTGATTCTCTTACCGACAGAATATCTGATGCCTTGCCCTTTATTGCCATAGCTCTATCCTCGGAGGATAAGCTTGTTTCCCTTTTTGCCATGCTTTCTATCCTTTTTTCCTATACAGTTAGCTATGCAAGGGCAAGGGCAGAGGGTCTTGGATATGAGTTAAAGGTAGGACTTTTTGAAAGACCAGAAAGGTGGATAGTGCTTCTTACGGGCATTGCCTTAAACCTAATTCCCCTAACCCTTTTTATCATAGCGGTGGGCTCTCTCTTTACAACCCTTCAAAGGGCTTATATTTTTAAGAAACTGGAAAGGAGGTAAAGATGATTCCAAAGGACCTGTCCCATATGATGCAAGAGCTTGGAGTTTTCCCCACTATCCTATGCACGGTAGATGACCAGGCAAACCCCCACCTAACCTTTATAACATGGGTGTATGTGGTTGATGACAAAACAGTTAGGATAGCCCTAAGCTCCAACGCCAAAAGTGCCAAAAACCTACTTCAAAACGGCAAAGCCTGCCTTATGTTGATAGCTCCGGGAAAAGCCCTTTCTTGCTACGGAAGGGCACGCATGCTAAGGGAGAGGATAGAAGAGGTAAAGTTTTCCGTTTCTGTTTTTGAAATAGAGATACACGATACGGAAAATAACCTTTTCCCCGGTGGCACAACAACGGGCACAATACCCTTTATGCATACGGGAGACCTTGAAGGTGCGGCAGAGCTTGACCAAAGGGTGTTGGATGCCCTCAAGCGTGGATAAAAGGGTGATAAGGGTAGAAGGTCTTAACCTTTTTATAAATGGAAGGCACATTTTAAAGGATATAAGCTTTCATGTGAAAGAGGGAGAGATCTTTACCATACTGGGTGGTAGTGGAAGTGGTAAAACCACCATAACTAAGTGTTTGGTTGGACTTTATAAACCCACCTCTGGCAGGGTAGAGGTCTTTGGTAAAGATATATTACATCTTAATCAAAGACAGTTGGATAGTATAAGGAAAGGGATTGGATATGTTTTTCAAGGTGCTGCCCTCTTTGATAGTTTAAGGGTATGGGAGAATGTGGTTTTTTACTATTTGGAACACGAAAAGCTAAAGGAAGAAGATCTAAAATCTATGGCTGTAAAGTACCTAAGTATGGTAGGTTTGGGGGAAGAGCACCTTGAGCTTTATCCTTCTGAACTATCGGGCGGCATGAGAAAAAGGGTAGGTGTAGCAAGGGCTATAGCCACAGAACCCAAGCTTATCATATACGATGAGCCAACATCGGGCTTAGACCCAATAACAAGTAGGCTTATAGACCAGCTTATAAGGGATGTAAGGAACAAAACAGGTGCAACCTCTATTGTGGTCTCCCATGACCTTGTGTCCACCTTTTCCATATCCGATAGGATCCTTATACTCAAAGAGGGTCAAGTGGTACAGATAGGCACAAGGGAAGAGATCCTAAATTCCCAGATCCCCTTTGTAAGGGAGTTTATAAAAAACGGGCTTGTAGACCTTCAAGAGGTAAGAAAATAATCTCTTATGGCAGCTCAAGCTTCCAGCCTGTCTTTTTATCGCAGGCAAGGATGCTTGCGCTACCTATGAAAAGGGAGCTTCTTACTCAGAATGCCTTTTTAATATCATCGGCTTATAATAAGCCCTATGGATAAAGCTTATGCCACACTTTTAGCCCTTTCGGAGATAGGCTTTGATGTGTTGTACCTTGAGCCCTCAAAAAATACTAAGGGGAAACTACTTAAGGAGCTGTACGAAAGCATAGAAAAGGAAAGGACTTGTATACTTTATGAGGGTGCCAGTGGCTATGTTTTTGGGGAAGGTGATCCCGAGTCTCCAGTTATTTTTGTGGGGGAAGCCCCCGGTGAAGAAGAAGACCAGCAAAATCGACCCTTTGTGGGAAGAGCGGGCAGGTACTTAAATCAAAAGCTTGAGGAGATTGGTTTAAAAAGGGAAAGCATCTATATTACCAACGTGGTAAAATCAAGACCTCCTGGCAACAGAAAGCCCACTTTAAAGGAAATGCAAAGCTGTTTACAATACCTAAGAAAGGAGATAGAGATAATAAAGCCCAAGCTTATAGTTTGCTTGGGTTCCACCGCCTTGGAGGGCATCCTCGGCAAAAGCCTTCCTATAACCAAGCACAGGGGTCAGGTCTTTGACTACCCCTTTGATAGGGATATTAAGGTGCTTTTAACTTACCACCCTGCATATATTCTTAGAAATCCTCCAGCGGAAAGGGAATTTTTGGAAGACCTAAAAAGGGTAAAAGAGTTAATCTCAACCCTTTGAAAGGAAAACATTTAAATAGCCGCCTTCAATCTTTGCTCCTTTTGGTTCGTAATCCCTTAGCTTTCGTGGAAGCAATACATGGCTCTTGAAGTTTTTCCATCGGATTATTATCTCTCCCTCGCTCTTTAGGACGGAAAGTCCTTCTTTGGTTATAAAGGGTGCCTTTAGTTTAATCTTGTAGTTACCATTTTCCTCAAGGAACTCATAGGGTTTTTCCTTGTGAAAGACCTTTATGGGATCTTCGTCGGCGTATATTAGATGGGATAGTATCTCTAACCTTTTATAGCCAACAACTTCATCCTCCATCAAGGGCACGCTAAAAACAGGAGCCGGATAGAAAAGGCTTTTTATGTCTTCTAAATGTTTTTTCTGGGACAGGATCCATTTAGAAAAGTATTCACAGCCCTCCACAGAAGGCGGCAAAACCTTATTGACCACCACCGCATCCACATTAACACCAAAAAGGTTAAAGTACAAAAAGGCTCTTTGGCTTTCCTTCAAAACCATCTTCTCGGGGTTCGCCACTATTCTAACAGAGGTTATCTCTGGATCTATCAAAAGCTCATCCACACCCTTTAGCTTTTCGTAGAAGTTCTCCAAGGCTTTGAAGTATTCATCATCGGGCAAGGGCACATCGGTCAGTCTTCTTGCCACAGGCCTTGCTACCTTTAGAATGGTCCTCTCTACGTTGAATATCTTCCTCATGTACCACTTCAACACCGTGGGCATGGAAACAAACCTTAAAGACTCACCGGTGGGTGGCAGGTCTAACACCAAAACATCGAACTCGCCTTCTTTGTAGTATTTATTCACATAAAGTAGGCTTGTTACCTCATCCATGCCTGGCAATATGGCAAGTTCTTCGGAGACCACATCACTAAGCCCTGTGGTATTAAAAAGAAGCTCAAGGAATCTATAGACATCACCCCAATATCTATCTATTTCCTCCTGTATGTCTATCTCTTGGATGTATAGATTGTTGGAAACCTTTATGGGCAATCCCTTTGCCTTTATTTTTTCCTCTTCGGGAAGGTCAAAGGCATCTCCAAGGCTGTGGGCTGGGTCAAGGGACACCACTATGGTTTTATAGCCAAGGGTTGAAAGCCTGTAAGCTGTTGCTGCGGATATGGTGGTTTTCCCAACGCCTCCTTTTCCCGAAAAGAGTATGACCCTCATGGTGGGAAAGTATATCATTAAAGGAAAAGTTTTCACCTACTTTTTATGAGTTTTTATGCAAAGGATGGATTATTTTATAAACCTTGAAAGAATCCCTCCAAAATAACCAAGCAAGAAACCAATAAGGAAGCTAAGGACCACAAGAAGCCCTATTGGCATTTCGGGAAGTGTGTAATAAAAGCCTTTAAAGGCTGGAGTGAGTACAAAGACTATCTTTTCTTGGTTGAGAAATATAAGCATGCCAGAAATAGCTGTGAATGAAATTAGCAGCACAAAGCTTATAAGCATCTTCATGAAATACCCTCCTCTCTTTTTGCTACCTTTATCCTTTTGATAAGCTCTTCTTTTGAAGTACCACCGAAGGTTTTCCTCCTGTCTGCCACCTTTTTTGAATCCAAAAGTTCAAGAGCATCCTCTTGGTAAAACTCCGAAAAACTCCTTAGCTCCTCAAGGGTTAAGTCTTCGGGCTTTTTGCCCTTATCTATAAGGTAGGCAGTTATTGATCCTGCTACTTTGTGAGCTTGACGAAAGGGAACACCTTTCATAACAAGGTAATTGGCAAGGTCTGTCATAAGGGTAAAGCCACCGCTGGCTTCTCTCATCCTATCTTCTTTTATACTCATACCTTCCAATACAAGGGTCATTCCCTCAAGGCAATCCTTTAAAGTTCTAAGGCTGTCAAAGAGGGGCTCTTTGTCCTCTTGCAGGTCTCTGTTGTATGCCATAGGAAGCCCTTTTAAAGTTGTAAAAAGGTTCATAAGGTTTCCATAAAGCCTTCCTGTTTTTCCCCTTATAAGTTCAAGCACGTCTGGGTTTTTCTTCTGGGGCATGATGGAGCTTCCTGTACATAGCCTGTCGGGAAGGTCTATAAAGCCAAATTCTTCCGTAGACCAAAGGATCAAATCCTCCGCAAGCCTTGAAAGGTGCATGCCGCAAACTCCGCAAGCGTACAAAACATCCAATATGAAGTCTCTGTCTGCGGTTGCTTGCATAGAGTTTCTACAGAGCCTGTTAAAGCCCAAAAGCCCCGCCGTATAGAATCTGTCCAAAGGAAAATCTACGCCCGCCACAGCACCGGAGCCAAGGGGAAGGCAGTCGGAAGACCTATAGGCATTTATGAACCTTTGGGCATCTTTTAAAAAGATCTCCCTGTATGCTAAAAAATAATGGGCAAGCCTTATAGGTTGAGCCCTTTGTAGATGGGTATAGGAAGGCATTATGATATCTAAACTTTTCTCCGCAAGATTTACCAAGCTTCTTCTTAATTGTTTTAAAAGGCTAAAAACTTCCAAAAGTTTATCCTTTATATAAAGCCTCTCATCCGTTGCTACTTGGTCGTTTCTACTCCTTGCGGTGTGCAATTTTCCCCCAACTTCTCCAATCTTTCTTGTAAGCTTTGCTTCTATGTTCATATGCACGTCTTCCAATTCCCCTTTAAAGTGGAATTCACCTTTGTATATTTCCTCCTCTATCTTCTTTAAACCTTCTATTATTTTCTCTGCCTCCTCTTCCTTTAGCACTCCAGCCTTCAAAAGGGTCTTTGCATGGGCTATACTCTGTTTTATATCCCAAGGAGCCAGCTCCTTGTCAAAGCTTACCGATTGAGTAAATCTCTCTACAAACTCCTCTGTCTTTTCTTTGAACCTACCTTCCCAGGCTTTTTCCATGATAAAATATTCTACCCGAGGATAAGCTGTGTGTTTATACTTTAATTGAGCGGTACGCGTACATGTAGCGCCTGTTTTTTGCAGTTATCTTAAAATACACATTGCATAAAGATCCTTAACTCGACGTACTCAAAGACATAAAGTTTAATTATAGCCCCCGGAGGGGGCTTTGGGTTCTAGGAGAGGATCCGTACGTTCTTTGCTCTTAGCCCCTTTTGATCCTGCTCTACTTCAAACTCCACCTTTTGACCCTGTTCAAGGATTTTGAAGCCTCTCTGTTGGATGGCGGAGTAATGTACAAAGACATCCCCTCCATTGTCATCGCGGGTTATAAAGCCATAACCCTTTTCCTTGCTAAACCATTTGACTGTACCTTTGAGTGGCATGGAACAAAAACCTCCTTAAAAATATTACTTAGCAAGCCAAGAAAGGTTAGGCGCCCTCCCTTTCCAAAACTTGCCTTTTTATGAATATAAAGCATTCCCTTGCCTGTGTCAAGGGGGGAGGCTATAATTTATAGAAAGGAGGTGAAAAATGCATTTTCCGTTGCCTTGGCAGTTGGTGTTGATACTTTTGGTGGTGCTTGTTATATTTGGAGCTTCCAAGTTGCCCGAGTTTGGTAGAGGCTTGGGTGAGGGTATAAGGAACTTTAAAAAAGCCATCTCCGGTGAAGAAGAAGAAAAGAAGCCAGAAAGGAAGGAAGAGGCATGATACCCAACTTTTCCTTTACGGAGATTCTTCTTATTCTCTTTGTGGTGCTTGTACTCTTTGGCGCGGGCAAACTTCCAGAAGTAGGTAGGGCTTTGGGAGAAGGTATAAGGAACTTCAAAAAAGCCCTATCGGGTGAAGAGGAAAAGATAAAGGAGGTAAAAGGCGAAGAGATAAAGGAAAAGCCTTAATCTTGTATGTTTAACTTTTCCCTCAAAACCCTTCCCAAGATGCCGTTTACAAAGCGGGCTCCCTTTTTACCTGCGTATTTTTCCGCCATTTTTACGTAGTCTGCGACTACAACCTTGGGACTTTTTACAGAAATATAAAGGAACTCCGAAAGAGCAACCCTTAGTATGTTTCTCTCTATGTAGCCCACTCTATCTATATCCCATTTTTCTGAATACTCCGCTATAAGCTTATCTACTTCCAAGGAGTGTTCTGTAAAGGTTTTTACCAACTTTCTTATGTATCTCCTTTGATCCTGTAGTTTTATGGCATTTGCGGAGAGGTATTCCTCCACCAAGGCTTCTACGGGCTCGCCCTTCATATCCCACTGATAGAGTATCAAAAAGGCATCTTTTCTGGCTTTTGGTTTGTATATCATTAAAGACTTCTAAAAAGATTTACCATCTCTATAACCGATAGGGCTGCTTCCCAACCCTTGTTGCCCTGCTTTGTTCCAGACCTTTCTATCGCTTGCTCAAGGCTGTCTGCGGTGATAATACCAAAGCCTACCGGCTTACCCGTTTCCAAGCTCACAAGGGCAAGACCCTTTGATACCTCATTGGCTATGTAATCAAAGTGGGGAGTTTCCCCCCTTATAAGAACGCCCAAGGCTATAACACCATCTACCTTTTTCTTGTTTATGAGTGCTTTCACTGCCAAGGGAATCTCCCAAGAGCCGGGCACACGTACTATGTGTATTTTTTCCTTTTCCGTTCCATGGCGAACCAAGCAATCTATGGCGCCCTCTATAAGCCTATCCACCAAAAGGTGGTTAAACCTGCTTGCCACTATACCAAAGCTAAAACCTTCCGCCTTTAAAAAGCCTTCATAGGTTTGCATCGCCTATCCTCCAGTTGTCTATAAGCCTTGTATCTCCTACCCAGACTGCAAGTAGTATTCTATCACCCTCTTTTGCCTCTTGTACTGGCCTTAGCTCCTCATCGGTTATCTCCACGTAATCAATTTTTTTCACATGGGGATACTTCCTTATGAACTCTATAATAGCTTGTTTAATAGAGTTGACATCTTTGTTTCCACCTTTTATAAGCTTTTCTGCCAATAAAAAGGACCTATATAAAGAGAGAGCCGATTCTCTTTCCTCTGGCTTTAAATAGGTGTTCCTTGAGCTAAGGGCAAGCCCATCCTTTTCCCTTACGGTTTTTACAGGAACTATCTCCACAGGAAGGCTTGAATCCTTTACCAATCTTTGAACCACCTTTAGCTGTTGATAGTCCTTTTCTCCAAAGTATGCCCTGTCGGGCTGTATTATGTTAAAAAGCTTAAGCACCACCGTGCAAACACCGTTAAAATGTCTTGGTCTAAACTCACCTTCCAATATATGGGTAAGGCCCTTTATCTCTATGTTTATCAGGGGCTTTTCTGGGTACATGTCCTCGTCAAGGGGAGCAAAGACCCCATTAACGCCCTCTTCCTCGCATATGCTTATGTCCCTTTCTAAATCCCTTGGATACCTTTCAAAATCTTCCCCTTTACCAAACTGGAGAGGGTTTACGTATATGCTAACTATGGTTATATCATTTTGAATCTTTGAAGTTCTTATAAGTTCCCTGTGTCCTTTGTGTAGATAGCCCATGGTGGGCACAAAGCCCACCGTATACCTATTCTCACACCTTAAGGACTTTATGTAGTTCCTTATTTCCTTAGGTTTTCTAAAAAGGATTGGCATGTCTATATTATTATAGCACTTAATCAAATCTTAACCAAATCTTAACAATTATCTATTAAACTTTTCTTAATAATGATTGAGTATGTGTCCTTGAGAAAAGATAGTGCGAGGCTTTACTTTTCCAGTGTTGAAGAGAGAGATCTCTTTTTGCGTGGTATGGGTGGGATGGAGGGGGTTTTGGGGGTAGAGTACAAGGAAAACACAAGGACCCTTTTGATAAGGTTCAAGGAGGGAAGCTTTGCCTATTATCTTCTTGAAAACCTTAAAAATAAAAAGTCCCCCGAGAGGATGGGAAAGGAAGACCTACATTTTTACCTCCAGCCTTTTTTGAAAAACCCCGCTGTTAAACTTGCCTTTAGTATTGCCCTGCTTGGCTGGGGGGCAGGCTTGATCTCCTTTGGAGTTTGCAGTATGCTATTGCTTCCATACCTAAAAACAAAGCTTTAAAGGAGGTAAGAGATGGTAAATTTAAACCTTCCAAGCACCATAGGTGGATGTCTTTCCACCAATATGCTACTCTATGGCTTTGGTACCCTTGCGGGGCTTGTGGTGCTAAGCAAGCTTATGAGGGATGCCAGACCTTTTCTTGTGTCCACCACAAAGGAGGTTATAGCCTTCCAACAGTGGCTAACGGGCAACCTTGAGGAGGGAAAGGAGTTTTGGGAGGATGTGGTATCAGAGGCAAAGCACCTTTACAGGCTTGAAGTGGAAAAGAAGTTAGAAGTATTACAAAAGCAGCAGGAGATCCTCCAAAGAATAAAGGAAAGACTGTGAGGAGGTAGAAAGATGAACCAAGTAAGCTCATTACTTAGCAGAGTTTTTTGTTCCGGTCCCTTTAGTTTTGCCTTGGGCTTTGGCTTGGGGGTTGTTGCCTTTTACATGCTTGACAGGGCAAAGGAAAAAAGAAGACTTGAAGAGACTCAAAGGGAAATAGAAGCCATGATAAAAGCCCTTGAGTTGAAGCTACAACAAGAATCCGAAAGCAAAACATGAACAGCTACAAGATAGAAAGGCTATCTCCCGGTAGGCTAAGGCTTAGCTCCTATCTTTTTAAGTATTTACACCATCCAGAGGAGAGCCTTCAGGGCTATTTTTTAAGGTTCGGTGGTGTAAAAAGGGTAAGGTACTCAAGAGCTTCCGGCAGGCTAACCCTTGAATATGACCCTAAAAGCTTTGACCTTATAGAGTTTCTAAACCATCTGGAAAACACTCCAAGGGAGGTATTCCTTGAAGACCTCTCCAAGTACCCAATAAAGCCCAAAGATGAAAAAAAAGTGGCTTTTAGCTGGCTTGCCCTTACAAGCCTTGGCTTTTTCCCTTATCTTTTCAGAGGTGTCTTCCCCAACCCTTTGCTTGCGGGTATGACCCTATTATTGTCAAAGCCCGTTTTTGAGAAGGCCATAAATTCTTTGAAGGAAAAAAGGCTTGATGTTAATTTCCTTGATTCCTCTGCCATCATGTTGGCATCCCTTACGGGCAGCCCCCTGTCTGCCCACGTTATGACCTTTCTCCTGGCTTTGGGCGATTACCTATCGGAGAAGGTGGAAAAGAAAGCCTACGAGAAGATTGAAAGGCTCTTTTCCTACAGGGAAGATATGGCGTGGCTTGTGGTATCCGATGGCCAAGTCCTAAGGGTAAAGGCGGTAGATTTAAAGAGGGGACAGCTCATAGTGGTCTATGCGGGCGAAAAGATACCCGCAGACGGAGTTGTAGAAGAGGGGGATGCCCTTGTAAACCAAGCTTCTCTTACGGGCGAATCCAACCCTGTTCATAAAAAGATGGGGGATAAGGTCTATGCAGGTACCTTTGTGGAAGATGGAAAGCTATACGTAAGGGTGGAGGAGGTGGGAGAGAATACGGTGGTGGCAAAGATAGCAAAGATAGTGGAGGAAAGTATAAAGGAGCCCATAAGCGTCCAAAGAATGGCGGAAGAAAGGGCAAACAGGCTTGTTTTGCCCACCATAGGGCTTGGGCTTTCCTCTCTATTCTTAAGCGGTCAGATAAACAGACTTACCTCCACCTTGATAATAGACTACCATACGGGCATACACCTTGCCACACCTTTAACAGTCTTATCAGGCGTAGCCCATGCCTCCACCTATGGCATTCTTATAAAGAGCGGTGGAAAGCTTGAAGCCCTGTCCCGTGTGGATACCTTTGTTATGGATAAAACGGGTACCCTAACAGTAGGAAGCCCATGTGTAGAGGACTTAGTGGGCTTAGAAGTAGGCGAGGAAGAGGTACTTTTGTACGCCGCCTCCTTGGAGCAAAGGATCACACACCCCGTAGCCAAGGCTATAGTGAAGCTTGCCCAAGAGAGGGGCTTGCCCCTTTTACTTAGAGAAGACTCCAAATATCACATAGGGCTGGGTATAGAGGGACAGATAGAGGGAAATACCTATATGCTCGGGAGCACACGCTTTATGCAAAAAAAGAGGATAAGGATAAGCCCAGAGATTAAGGAGATGGTGGATAGGTTCCATTCCGAGGCAAAGTCGGTGCTCTACCTTGTAAAGGGTAGGAAGATCGTAGGACTGCTTACCTTTAGAGATCCTTTGAGGGAAGAGGCAAAGGATGTGGTAAAGGAATTAAAGAGAAGAGGGAAAAGGGTTATTCTATGCACGGGTGACAACGAGGGTATAGCCAAATACATGGCAAGGGAGCTTGGCATAGAGGAGTACTACGCAAGGGTTTTCCCTGCGGAGAAGGCTAAGATAGTGGAGGAGTTAAAAGGTAAGGGTAGGGTTGTTGCCTTTGTGGGCGATGGTGTGAATGATTCTCCAGCCCTTTCCTCTGCGGACGTGGGCATATCCCTAAGGAGTGGAACAGACATAGCCATAGAGGTTGCGGACGTGGTGATAGGCGATAGCCTTTGGCACCTTATAGACGTGGTGAATCTGGCGGAGGGCACGGTGAAAAAGCTGAAAAGAATATATAACATAAACACTTGGGTAAACAGTATAGGCCTTTTGGGGTCTGTGCTGGGAATTTTTGGACCCTTTGTGTCCGCCCGAATAAACAATGGCACCACAGTGCTTTTGGGACTATATTCAATAAAAAACCAAAAGGAGGTTAATAGCCATGGAAGAAAAGAAGGACTTAGCCCAAGAGCTTGAAAGGATCAAAGCGGAGTTGGAGGAGCTCAAAAAGAAGATGGGTGTAGCAGAAGAAAAGGGGCTAAAGGATGTGCCCGCAGAAGCCCTTTCCAAGGTTATGGATATCAGCAAGGAGATAGTGAAAACGGCGGCAGAGATAGGAGAGAAGGCTATAAAGGTGGTTAAGTTCTCGGTGGAGGGCGCTGTAGAAGGAGCCAAAAAGGCACTAAAAGAGGAAGAGCAAGTCAAAGGAGAAGAGAAGAAGGAAGAAGTATGAACTTTTTAAGGACCAGGAGCGGTAGGTATCTCAACGCTTTACACGTGATTTCCTTGTCTGTGGAGGAGGCAAAGATAGAGGCGGAAGGTAAAAGGAGGCTGGTTTATAAGGTGGTTGCCTACATGAGCCAGCCTCTCTTGCCCGCCGTTCTTGGCATCTACTCCGCAGAAGAAAAGGCTTTTGAGGTGCTTGAAGAGATAATAGAAAAGCTTTCCAAAGATGAGAGAGTTATACACATACAAAGCGAATATTGAGGATTACCTTGGAGAGCTAAAGCTTTTGGCTCACCACTTACAAGAAAGGCACAAGAAGGATTTGGAGAAACTTCAAGAGCCTGTGCTTTTAATGGTAGAGCTTCCCCAAAAGGTTTGGGCTCACTTTCTTATAGGACCTGAGGGCATAGTATATAAGGAGGATCCGCCACATATAAAAAACAGGATATTGGTATCCTACAAAGACCTCATAAGGCTTGTGGAAAAGCCCTCCAAAGTGTTAAGGTACGTGTTTGAGGGTAGGGTAAAGTTGCAGGGCGATTATCAAAAGATCTTGGAGGCTTTGCAAAAACTCCTTTAAAGGACCCTGCTTATAGCTTTTGTGATTAGGTTTTCCAATATACCACCAACCACAAAGGACTCAATGAGTATGGTTCTATCCCTTTCCGTCAAAAAGGTATCCCTTTCACGCTTTCTTACCCTTTCACCCTTTTTTAAAAGCCTTTTGTAGCAATCCTTTTGCCTTTCAAGGTCTTCTATTAGGTTCTCTATCTTCTCCCTCATGGGAATTAGTTTAAGGGAGGTTTGTTAAGATTTTGTTAAGAGTTGCCCCGAATACACAGCCATTAGCCTTTCAAAGGTGGATGTCCAAGAGAAGTTGCTTATTATGTGGGAGCTTATGGCTTCTTTGAGAGACAAGTTCAAAGCATTGGAAGCCCTAACTATGGCGTTATATAGCTCTTCTTGGTTCATCTCCCTAACTAAGAATTCTTTGAAGGGCTGTGTTTCCAAGCCCATATCAAAGGCCACCAAAATACAACCACAAGCTTGAGCCTCAAGGAAGGAAAGCCCGTAGGTCTCCCTAAGGGAGGCACTCACATAAATATCACAACTTGCATAAAGTTCTGCAAGCTCTTCCTCTTTATGAATGTATCCCAAATAGGTTAAATTGGGAAGTTTTTTGGAGATGCCTTCCACATTTCTTCTTAAAGGACCATCGCCCGCTATAACAAGGTGGAAAAGGGAAGGGTCAAGGTATTGAAAAACTTCAAGGAGAAGCCTTAGGTTTTTGTCTATGGATAGCCTACCCACATATAGAAGCTTGTACTTGCTCTCTACTATACCAAGGATCCTGTCAAAGTAGGGGTTTTTTCTGGAAGGGTTAAAGGTTTGCGTATCTACTCCTAAGTTTATAGTTAGGACCCTTTCAAGCCCAAAGCCCTTTAAAAACTCCTCTTGTTTTTTGGAGGGAGTTAGAATAAGGTCGGCCTTTGAAAGCTTTTTTCTTATGGTGTGTTCCAGAAGGAAGTTTTTTAACCTTTGGGGACCGGGGATTAAAAAAAGGTCTGCCTTTATATCGGAGTGGTAAAAAACGCTCAAAAGGTATTGGTGGGATTTCAAATAGGGTATTATCTGGTAGCTTCCGCCCACTTCCACTATATCTGGGGACTCCCTTTGAAGTATCTCCTTTATCTCTGCAAGGGAGGAAAAGAACCTATACCCGCCTGTAAGGGGCAAGGGGAAGGAGGGAAGTTCATAAACCTTGGTGGCTTCTAAATAGTAGCTTTTTCTTTCCTTTCCCGGTATTATAAGAAGGTGTTCTACATCCTTGCCCTTGAAGTATTTTATCTTTTCCAAAAGGTATCTTTTTATGCCACCGCTCTTGCTGTGGAAATAGGGCGTTATATCAACCAACTTCATACACCAGCCTCCCAAGCCCTGCTATCGCCAGCATATAATCTATGTAGCTCTTTCTCATATCAAGGGACTTTGCTTTATAAAGGGCTTCTTGGGACATGGCTTTGCGCAGATCCTCCTTTGAAAGTAAAAGGGAGAGTTTTTCCACAAATTCCTCCTGCCTTGTGGCTATAAAGCCGTTTATACCCTCATCCACATGCTCATGGGCTGCACCCTTTGAGCTTACTATAACAGGAAGGCCGCTTGCCATAGCCTCAAGGACTACCTGCCCGTAGGTTTCCGTCGTAGAAGGAAAGAGAAAAACATCACTGCTGGCGTATGCCTTGGCAAGCTCTTCTCCCAACATATAACCCATCAAATGCACGTTTTTGGGTTTTTTCCTTTCTATCTCCTGCCTGTAGGGTCCATCGCCCACTATTACAAAGATCTCCTCCGGGAAACATTTGGCTACATACAAAAAGGTATCCAAGCCCTTCTCCTTTGAAACTCTTCCCACGTAGAGTATAACCCTTTGGTGTTTCTTTTTGTGCCAAAAGCCCTCTTGCCTTTTGTTGGGTGAGAAAAGTTCCGTATCCACTCCCCTTTTGAAAACCCCTATCTTTCCATAGCTTAAGCCCTTGCCCGTAAAGACCTTTCTGTAGTGTTCCGAGGGTACAAAGAACCTATCAGACCAATTACCAAGTAGTACAAAGAACCCCCAAAGGATCTCCTCTATGTCTGGGTCTGCCGTGTAGGTCTTTGCATAGGTGGGTATATCCGTATGAAAGGCAAAGGTTGTTCTAAGACCTAAAAGCTTGCCCGCAAGGAAACCCAAAAGCCCCAAGGGTCCGGGTGTGGCTATATGCACCTGCGAAAAGCCTTCCCTTTCCAAAAGGTCTAACAGTTCTAAAAAGTTGGGAACTCCCATCCTTAGCTCTTCATAAAAGGGCGTAGGAATCTCCCAAAGGGGTTTTAGGTTTATAAGCCCTTCCTCTTCTCTTATTGATGTGTTGCACGTTATAAGGGTAAAGGGCAGGTCTTCCTCCAAAGTTATTTGTCTTATAAGCTTAGCGCTTCTGGCAACGCCGTTTATATGGTGGTAGGTGTCGGTAATATAGGCTACCTTTGTGGCTTTTCCGTTGGTGATGCCAAATCCCTTGCTTAGCTCTTTTATCTTTTTCTCCTCTCTCTTTTGGGCGTATTTTAAAAAGGCGGGGAAGCCATGAGCCATGAGGGACAGGCACAGCTCCCCAAAGGTTTGCGGTGAGGGGCTTTTCAGAAGCCTTTCTATGGCTATAGAAGGCAAAAGCTTTGCTATCTCTTTGATTGACCTGTGTCTCTCTCCCTTTATGTTTAAAAAATTCCTTAGCATAAAGCCCACCATGGGATTGTCCGAATGCATAAAGATGTAGTCTGTTATGGGTTTTATATCGGAGGGTATGTGGTTCTTGTTTTTTACAAAGTCGTAGCCCACCCTGCAAATCATGTTTAAAAGCCTTTCTTCTCCAAGTTCTTCTGTTCCCACCTGCGTTCTGCCCTCCAAAAGGCTCCTTAGGAAGTCTTCCTTTGTAAAGGCTCCTTCTACAATTGTCCAAGTCCTACCTACATCCATACCTCCATGATCGTCAGACCCTGCGGTAAAGCTTATCCTTTCCCTTGTCCTCTGGGGCTCTATCTTGTGCTTTTCCGCCAAAAGGTGTATCTTGTCCCATCCGTCGTAAATCCTTGCTATGGACTCCTCTATGTACCTCACACCATCTCCCCTTGTGCCGTTTATAACTTCCCAATTGTCAAAGAGAAGTACCAACTTTTCTACAAAACTTTTATCTACGTTGCTTCTTTCCACAGAATACAGGGGATGGGCAAGGGAATGGGCTATCCTGTTGGCTTTTAAGTATCTTACAAAGTGGTATATGTTCTCCCTCAGTTTTATTAGCTCTTGATGGTCTTTTTCTGTAATACCATAGACAAGTATATGTACTTTTCCTCCCTCGGGGAAGTCTACCGTGTACTCACAGCTTATAAAGACCTCTGGAAGGTGAGCTATCTCAAGAACGCCCTCTATGGTATTGTGGTCGGTGATGGTTATGTAGGTCATACCTCTCTCTTTTAGCCTTTTGTATATCTCCATAGGCTCTGTGTAGCTTTCGGGGCATCCTATAAGCCTACTAAACCATCCACCCGGCAGGTTGGAGGCTTTGGAATGAAGATGAAGGTCTGCCTTTGCTAAAAAGTTCCCCATAGCTTATCCACCTCCTTGTTTCTTTTACCCTTTGGAGTATCTCCCTCCAAAGGTTTATCTTCCTTTCATCCCTAAAATCCTTCATATGAAGGGCAAGCCTAAGGATTTTTTGTCTTTTATAGAGCCTTTCAAACTCTGGCACCATCCAAAGGCTAAGCCAAGAGAACAAATACCTGTTGCTAAAGCTCAAAGCTGGAGATTTTACATAGTTTTCCCACTGTAGGTCCTTTATGTACCACCTGTAGGCTACACCTTTGAAGTTAAAGGAATAGAGCACATCCTCAAGGTAGGGATTGCCTATCCACGCTGGAGGGACAAAAAACTCAGAGCTTAAGCCCGCATATTCCATAAGCTCCAAGGCAGAGGAGATCTTTTGATAGGTGTTGTAAAGGTCAAGTCCTCCAAATTCACCCTCTCCATCGGTCCATAAAAACTCTTGAAGTCTTTTGGCACCTTTGTGGGTATATCCGTGCAAGACTACTTCCCCAGGAAGGTTTTTTATAAGGTGGAGCATCTCCTTATCCTCTAAAAGGGAATACTTCTCCCAAAAATAAGGAACCACCAAAAGGGAAAACTTATATATATCCAGGTCCTCTAAAATCTCAAGGGTCTTTAAAAACTCCCTCCTGTAGTAGGGGCTAAGGTCATGAAGTTCCAAAAGGGCATACTGCATAGGTATAAGAATAGGGGATTAAAGTTAAGATTTTTTTAAGTTTTGGTTAAGATTTGGTTAAGGGGGCGATGCCCCCGGGGCTTATGGGGCTATCCAATTTTCCAGCTGTAGGGTTTCCTCCATTTGGGAGGATACCTTTTGGGAGATCTTATAGGCACAAAACTCGGGACCGCACATGGAGCAGAACTTGGCTGTTTTATAACCTTCTTGTGGAAGGGTTTCATCGTGGTATGCCCTTGCGGTTTCTGGGTCTATGGCGAGTTCAAACTGCCTGTTCCAATCAAAAGCAAAGCGTGCCTTTGACATTTCAAGGTCCCAATCCCTGGCACCGGGCCAGTTTTTGGCAACGTCCGCCGCATGGGCTGCTATCTTGTAGGCTATAAGCCCTTGCTTTACATCTTCTATGTTGGGCAGTCCAAGATGTTCCTTTGGTGTTACATAGCATAGCATGGAAGCACCATACCATCCCGCCATGGCAGCGCCTATAGCAGAGGCTATATGGTCGTATCCGGGAGCCACATCTATCACCAAGGGACCAAGCACATAGAAGGGGGCTTCATGGCATACCTTTTGCTGGATCTTCATATTAAACTCTATTTGATCCATGGGTACGTGTCCGGGACCTTCCACCATAACCTGCACATCATGCTTCCAAGCCCTTTCCGTTAGCTCTCCCAAAACCTTTAACTCCGCAAGTTGCGCCTCATCGGAGGCATCTGCTATAGCACCCGGTCTAAGACCATCACCAAGGGAAAAACTAACATCGTACTTTTTAAAGATTTCACATATCTTGTCAAAGTGCTCATAAAGAGGGTTTTGTTTTCCATGTTCCATCATCCACTGAGCCATTATGGCACCACCACGAGAGACGATTCCCATAACCCTATGCTGTACAAGAGGAAGAAATTCTCTTAAAACCCCCGCATGTATAGTCATGTAGGAAACGCCTTGCCTTGCCTGTTCTTCTATAACATCAAGAATTAAATCTACGGTCATGTTCTTTACGTCGCCCTTTGCCCTTCTAAGAGCTTCGTATATGGGCACAGTCCCTACGGGCACCGTGCTCGCCTTTATTATGGCTTCTCTTGTTTCCTTTATAGCTTCCCCTGTGGATAGATCCATTATGGTGTCTGCGCCGTACTTTATGGCTACCTTTGTCTTTTCTACCTCTGTGGGTATATCGCTGGCAAGTCCTGAGTTTCCTATGTTGGCATTGACCTTTACCTTAGAGTTTATACCTATGCACATGGGCTCTAAGTGAAGGTGATTTATGTTGGCGGGTATTATCATCCTTCCCCTTGCCAACTCTTGGCGGACAAACTCTGGATGCAAGCTTTCCCTCTTTGCCACGTATCTCATCTCTTCTGTGATAATCCCCTGACGAGCTAAATGCATCTGAGTTTTGTTTTTAAAACCCTTTCTCCTCTCTATCCATTCCGCTCTTAGCATCCTTTACCTCCTATAAAAATTTTGGTTCTATAAATATCTTTCTCTGTATTGTCTTTTCAATATGATTTATAATAGTTTAAAGCCCCCGGGAAGTAAGTTTATGAAGGACTATATAACCATCGTAATAGCTTAACCATGAAGGGAAAGCTCCCAAAAGCATAAGGGTTAAAAAGGCTCACTTAAAGATGGCTTTTTTACTGATCCTTTTATTCACAGTTATCTCCCTTGGCTCCTACCTTCTTAACCTAAGCTTTATTTCTGAGAGAAGGAGTTTGGCAATCAAAGAGGAAAAACTTGAGGAAGAAAGACTAAGGATACATATGGAAAAGGAGAATTTGGCAGTGGAATTAGAGAATTTGCAAAAGGAAAAGAAAAAACTAAGGGAGAAGGTAGCCCATATAGAGAAG
>JBKBRK010000005.1:13741-38941 GCA_046292245.1 Aquificaceae bacterium | reverse complement strand
GCCAAGTACTTGGAGAAAAGAGGAATTGATGTAAAGGGGCTTTATAAGAAAGTTCTTCAATACTTGGAAAAGCTTTCTTCTCAGATAAGCAAAGCGGTGGAGCAAGAGGCAAAGCATCTTATAGACCTAAGAAGCAAGATAATGCAAGTTAAATCGGACATTGGGCAGGTTCAGATAGAGTATGAAAAGATAAAAAGGGCAAAGGAAAGGGTAAAGCAAGAGGCAGAAAGAGCTAAAAGGTATGGAGATTATTGGAGCTTGAGGGAGCTACAGATAGAGCTTTCAAGGCTTGAAAGGCTTGAAGACCAATTAAGGAATCAGTTGGAAGGTGTTGAAAGAAGCCTTTCTACTGTTTTTAAAAGAGAAGATGTAAAAGCCTTTTTGGAAAACAAGCTTAGCATAGACGGGCTTATAAGGAAAGCCTTGGAGGACTCAAGCCTTATAAAAGAGGTAAAGGATCTTGGTATTTCCCCCGACAGGATAAGGGATGCTGTGGGAAAGATAGTTTTTGTAAAGGAGCCTGCCTTTGATTATTCGGAGAATTTGGTCAAGGTGCTTGAAGCTTCTCAAGATAAGGCAATTTCCCAAGGGCAGGCTCAAGTGGAGCCTTACCATATAGTGGCAAGCTTGGTATCTTCAAAGGATACCATAGCGGGTAAGATTTTAGAAGACCTATTAGGAGGTGAAAAGATGAAGGATGTATCACAAGAACTAAGGGAAGAAGAAAAGTCAGCCCTTGAAAGGTTTGGAGTGGACCTTACCCAAATGGCAAAGGAGGGAAAGCTGGACCCCGTTATCGGAAGGGAAAGGGAGATAAACCAAGTGATAGAAGTGCTTTTAAGGAGGACCAAGAACAACCCAGTGCTTGTGGGAGATCCTGGTGTGGGTAAAACCGCCATAGTGGAAGGGCTTGCTCAAAGGATAGTAAATAAGGAAGTGCCAGTGGAACTCCAAGACAAATCCCTAATAGCCATAGATATGGGCTCTATTATAGCAGGTTCTAAGTATAGGGGAGAGTTTGAAGAAAGGTTCAAAAATCTGTTGGAGGAAGTCAAACAAAAGGGCAATGTGATCCTTTTCATAGATGAAATACACACGGTGGTGGGTGCTGGCAAGGCAGAAGGAGCTGTTGATGCGGGCAACATGTTAAAGCCACCTTTGGCAAGGGGTGAAATAAGGGTAATAGGTGCCACCACTGTGGACGAATACAGAAAGTACATAGAAAAAGACCCCGCCCTTGAAAGGAGATTCCAACCCATCTATGTGGATGAACCCACAGAGGAGGAAGCTATAGAGATCCTAAAGGGCTTAAGGCCAAAGTTAGAAAAACACCACAAGGTAAAAATTTCCGACGATGCAATAGAGGCTGCTGTAAAACTAACAAGAAGATACGTAACCTTTAGAAAGCTTCCAGACAAGGCGATAGATGCCCTTGACCAAGCTTCTGCCAGAAAGAAACTTTCCCTTGTGGCACTTCCGCCAGAAGTTCAAGAGATAGAAAGGAAGTTAAAAAGCCTTGAGGAAGAGATCCAAAAGGCTTACCTTGAGAGCAACTACGAAAAGGAAGCCCAGCTTAAGATAAAAAAGGTACAGTTGGAAAAGGAAAAGCAAGATCTCCTTTCAAAAACCGGCGGAACGGATGTAAAAATATCGGAGATAAAGAAAAGATTAGAGGAGCTTGACCAAGAGATATTAAAGGCTTCCGAAAAGGGAGATTATGAGAGGGAGGCAAACCTAAAGATAGAGAAGGTAAAGCTGGAAAAGGAGCTAAAGGAGTTGGAATCCAAAAAAGCCCAAGAGCTTGTGGTAGGGTGGGATGATGTGGCTATGGTAGTTTCCGAGTGGACTGGCATTCCCGTTGCCAAGTTGAAAGAAGAGGAAATGGAAAGGCTTTTAAAGTTGGAAGAGGAGTTGCACAAAAGGGTAATAGACCAAGAGCATGCCGTGGTGGCAGTGGCAGAAGCCATAAGGAGAGCAAGGGCAGGATTAAAAGATCCAAAAAGACCAATTGCCAGCTTTTTGTTCCTTGGTCCAACGGGTGTAGGAAAAACAGAGCTTTCAAAGGCTTTGGCGGAATTACTCTTTGGAGATGAGGACGCCCTTATAAGACTTGATATGTCGGAGTTCAAAGAGGAGCATAGCGTAGCCAAGCTAATAGGAGCACCCCCGGGATATGTGGGATACGAAGAGGGAGGAAAGCTAACAGAGGCAGTAAGAAGAAAGCCCTATTCTGTTATACTCCTTGACGAAATAGAAAAGGCGCATCCAAGGGTCTTTGACCTTTTCTTACAAGTGCTTGACGATGGAAGGCTTACAGACTCTCACGGAAGAACCGTAGACTTTAGAAACACGGTGATTATAATGACTTCCAACATAGGCTCTCAGTATCTTTTAACTTTGTCCATAGATGGCAATGAGGAAAGGATAAATCAAGAGTTTGAAAGGGCAAGGGAAAAAGTCCTTGAAGAGTTGCCTTATCACTTTAGGCCCGAGTTTCTAAACCGCATAGACGAGATAATAGTCTTTAAGCCCCTTACCATGAAGGAGCTTTTCCAAATAATAGACCTTTTAACTGCCGCCATAAACAAAAGGCTTGCGGAAAGGAATATAAAGATAGAGCTAAGCCACAAGGCAAAGGAACACCTTGTAAAGCTTGGATACGACCCAGCCTATGGCGCAAGACCCTTAAAGAGAACACTACAAAAACACTTGGAAACTCCTCTTGCAAACCTTATCATAAAAGGAGAAGTAAAGGACGGCAAAAAAGTACTTATAGACCTTTCGCCAAGCGGAGAGCTCATCTTTAATCCCACAACCACATAAAAATTTTCAGCCCCCTTGGGGGCTTTTGTTTTTAAGGTGTGCGAAAATAGAAAAGTAGTATTGCTATATACATTAGGCGATTGACAGGACTATACCTATAGATACGCCCATAAATTTTGTGATGATTCTTCAGAGGCAATCTATGGCATATACAAGCCTTGATAGGCTTTTACAAATCTTCCCTTCTCATCAAATATGTATGTGGAGGGTAAAAAGGTTATGGGAAAGTAGTCGTTAAATTTTACTTCTGTATCCACAAGAGTTAAAAAGTTATCCCTTATACCAAGCTGTCTGTAGCTTTCTTTTACATCTTCTGGCTCCATGGCTACCGCGTAGGATATTACCAAATAGTCTTTTCTTTCGTTGGCTACATGGCTAAGAATTCCAAGGTCCTTTGAATGCCCCGCGCAGGTTCTACTCCACACATAAAGAAGTACTTTTTTGCCCTTATATTGGGAGAGATATACTTTTTTGCCCTCCAGAGTCCTTACCTCTATCTTGGGCAAGGTATCACCAGAGCAAGAAAATAAAAAAAAGGGAAGGAGGAGCAAAAGTATGTATTTATACACGCGCAAGGATCTTTTCCTTAAAGTCTGCAAGGGTGGGCTTTATGTGGATCGTTTCCTTTAGATGATTGTCAAGCACTTCCATGGTTTTATAGCCGTTTCCCGTGATGTAGGCAACCACTATCTCATCCCTTCTAAAGGCACCCCTTTGGGCAAGTTTTTTGAGTACTGCAATGGTGGTGCCGCCGGCGGTTTCTGTGAATATACCTTCCGTTTCTGCAAGAAGCTTTATACCTTCTATGATCTCCTCGTCGGTGGCTGTTTCCCAATCTCCTGCGCTTTCCTTGGTTACCTGCAAGGCATAAAGTCCGTCCGCAGGGTTTCCTATGGCTATGGATTTGGCTATGGTATTGGGTTTCACAGGCTTTATAAAATCTCTACCCTCTTTCCACGCTTGGGCTATGGGAGAACATCCTTCTGCTTGAGCTCCATAGACCCGGGTTTTCATATCTTCAATGAGTCCCACCTTTACCAATTCCTTTAGGCCCTTCCATATTTTGGTAACCAAAGAGCCAGAGGCTGCCGGTGCAACTACCGCATGAGGAGCCTTCCATCCCAATTGCTCAACTACCTCAAAGGCGAGGGTCTTTGAACCCTCCGCATAAAAGGGCCTTATGTTTATATTTACAAAAGCCCACGGCAGTTCGTTGGCTATTTCAGAGCATAGTCTATTTACATCATCGTAGGTGCCCTCCACCGCCACCACCGTGGGAGAAAAAACAAGGCTTCCATATATCTTCTGAGATTCAAGGTTTGCTGGTATAAAGACAAAGCAATTTAAACTCGCTTGGGCAGAGTGGCTCGCCACCGAATTGGCGAGATTGCCCGTAGAGGCGCAAGCGGTAGTGTCAAAGCCAAACTCTATAGCCTTGGATATGGCAACGGATACAACCCTGTCCTTAAAAGAGAGAGTAGGATGGTTTACCGAGTCATCCTTTATGTACAGGTTATCCAAACCAAGAAGTTTTCCAAGGTTTTCTGCCTTTTTCAAAGGAGTAAAGCCCGCGCTAAGACCCACCTTTGGTTCTTCTACCGGCAGCAGATCTATGTACCTCCAAAGGCTTTTTGGCCCTTCCTCTATCTTTTTCCTGCTTACCCTCTTTTTTATATCATCATAGTCATACTTTACTTCCAAAGGTCCAAAACAAAACTCGCATACATGCATGGGCTCCACTGGGTACTCTCTACCACACTCTCTACACTTGAGCCCCAGAACCTTTGCCATTTTGCTACCTCCATTAAAGTTTTGTATAAGGCTAAAAATTATAATATAATGATACGTTGGGTGAGAAATTAGGTATCATCAAACAAACCTCCTATAAAAGCTATATCCAATAGCATATGCATACAAAAGCACACAAGTCAAAGTCCTCTAACCACTACCAGCATTGAAAAGCTTTATTTGACTTATCACACCCTCCACCACCTGCCTTTTCCTTTTCAACTCATATACCACCCCTTCCCTATGGCATAACACCATCATCAACATCCCATACCTAACCTCTTCAAACTCCACTACCTGCCACTTAATCTCAGTATTTTCTGTGTCCTTGTCCTATTTACATTTGTTAGTTTGGGCTTTCTGCCTGCTTGGGGCTTTGGCACTTCTAAGAAGGGTCTTGGAGTAAGAGTATAATTTATATTCTATGAAAATCGCCCTCACAAGAAGCCAAGAAGATACACAAAAGGATAAGGTCCTCTTTGAAAGGGAAGGTTTTGAAGTTTTCCCACTCCCCTTAATAGAGGAAGAGGCTTTAGAGTTTGAAATTCCCTCCTTATGCTTTGATTATGTAATATTCCAAAGTCAAAAAGCAGTAAGGCATCTCCTTTCAAAACACAAGCTTAAAGAAGAAAAGATAGTGGTGGTTGGTGAAAAGACAAAGAAGGCTGTGGAAGATTTTGGCTACAGGGTCTGGGCAATGCCAGAAAGCTACTACGGAGAGGAGATAGTTAAACTTTTTGAAGATCTACGAGGAAGAGTTTTAGTTCCAAGGTCTGCTGTAGGTAGGGATGAGGTTATAGAGGGGTTGAAAGGGTTGGGTTTAGAGGTATATGCCATAAATATATATAGGGTAAAAGAGAAGCTCTACGACAAGGATTATCTTTATGATGTGCTGTCTAAGGTTGATGCCCTTTTCTTTGCCAGCCCTTCTGCCGTAAAGGGGCTTTTTGCAAACTTGCAAAAGCAAGAGATAACAAGGCTTTTGGAGAAGAAAAAGGTCCTGTGTATTGGCAAAACTACCAAGGATTTCTTAAGGAAGGAACTTTCCATAGAAGCTCTAATGCCAAAAAAACCTACAATTGAAGAGGTGGTAAAACTTCTAAAAAAACTGGCATAATGTTTGCATAACAGATATTAGGCATGCTTCAAAAAACGATCCTTGAGGATATAAAGATTGAAGGTATAGGGATACACAGTGGAGAGGTTTCAAGGATAGCCTTGCATCCTGAACCCGAGAACACGAGGATAAGGTTTTTGGTTGAAGGTGAATATATACCAGCAAGCTACAGATATGTACTTGGTACAGACCATGCAACCCTTTTGGGTAAAGGAGGTAAAAAGGTAAGCACTGTGGAACATCTTTTGGCAGTTTTATACATGCTGGGCATAGACAACCTAACCATAGAGTTTTTAAGGGGCTATGAGGTTCCCATTTTTGACGGAAGCGGTTATTACTTTTACAAACTTTTAAAGGATAAGGTCTATTCCCTGTCGGAGGAGACAAAGGTCCTGGAAATAAAGGAAATTTTTGAAGTTAAAAACTGTAAGGGATACATAAAGGCAGAGCCTGCGGAAGGCTTTTGTGCCCTTTACAAGGGCTACGTAAGGGGTATATTGGAGGAGAGCCTTGTCCAATACTGTGGAAATGCCAAGGAGGTGGTTTTTGCCAGGACCTTTTGCTATGAAGAGGAGGTGGAATATTTACTTCAAAAGGGGCTTGCAAAGGGTGGAAGCTTGAAAAATGCGGTGGTTATAGGAAAGGGTTATATTTTGAACCCAGAGGGCATGAGATCAAAGGACGAGCCTATAAGACACAAACTCTTAGACCTTATAGGAGATTTAAGCCTGTTGGGCTATAGGTTAAAGGGTCGCATCTTTTCTTACCTTGGCGGCCACGCTTTAAACTATCAGTTTGTGAAAAGCCTTGCGGAAAGCTCCCTTTCCACAACCTCTAAATCCTCCCTTGTATCTACACCGTGATAGTAATTTTGGGTGATCATAACCTTTATGGGATAGCCTGCTTCAAGAAGTCTTAGCTGTTCAAGGGATTCTAAATCTTCCAAAGAACCCTTTGGCATACTGGTAAAGGCGAGTAAAGCATCCTTTTTAAAGGCGTATATACCCACATGTTTAAGAGGGTAGGTTTCAGAGGGCTTTTTCATATAGGGTATGGGAGACCTTGAAAAATAGAGGGCTTTTCCATCTTTTTGAATAACCACCTTTACAGAATTGGGATCTTTGTATGCCTCTTCGTCTCTAAGGGCAAGGGTAGCCACAGGTACCTCTTCAAGGGCTTTAAAAAGCCTTTCCACATCTTCCTTATAAACAAAGGGCTCATCTCCTTGATAGTTTATAACAAAATCCACCTCCTCATCCCTTATGGCATAAACCACTCGGTCGCTTCCAGAGGGCAAGTCAGAGGGTGTGTATCTTACCTCTATGGGAAGGTCTTTAACAACTTCATGTATTCTCTCATCGTCGGTGGCAAGCATAACCCTTTCTCCAGTTTTTAAACAACCCTCCGCCACCCATCTTATAAGGGGCTTTCCGAAAAGGTTTATAAGGGGCTTATTTTCCAACCTTGTGGAGGCAAGCCTTGCAGGAATAACTATTAGCCTTTTCATCCATTACCCTTTAACTCTTTTCTTTTTAGAATCTTTTTATACTCTTCAAAGGCAACTCTTTCCTGCTCTTGATAGGTCCCTTCTCTTTCTATAAGATTGTTCCAATCCACCTTATGGGCATCAAACCAAGGACCATCACAGCATGCGAGTACATACCTATCTCCAAGCCTTACCCTACACACTAAACACAAGCCCACCGCATCCAACATGTGGACATTCACCATGCTTTTTATGGGAGTGTTTGGATAAAGGAGTACAAGGCTTTTGGAAAGGCTATTACTTCCCACAGATACCACAAGGTCTGCCTCAAAAACCTTTAAAACTTTATCATGAATAACTTCGTCAAATACCCTCTGTGCCTCTTCCCTTAGGTAAAAGTCTTCCGATGTATGCTGCAATGTTATAGAATTTCCCCTTTCCTTTAATGCCTTGGCTATCATAAGGGCAGGTGCCATTCCCCAAGAGTAGGTATAAAAGACAACCTTACCATAATCTTCTATGGGAAAGGGCTTTCCAAGGGGTCCTGCCACATAGTAAAGCTCTTGGGCTTCTTCCACAATTTCAAGGCTTGTTCTTCCCACAACCTTTACAAGGCATGTAAACCCTCCATCAAAGCTCTCAAGTACGCTAAGGGGAATGGGCTCCGATAACTCCGTGGGTTGAATCATTACAAACTGACCTGGCTTGGCAAAAGCTATATGCTTTGCGGATATTTTGAGTAAATAAACAGCATCAGAAAGCTTTATTTTTTCAAGTATTGGATGCATAATAATATTTTACACACTGGGTGAGAATTCCTCAAAAAGTAGTATTATTTTATCAATTCGCCAAGCTTGAATATAGGCATATACAGAGCCATGAGTATCAAACCGACCACACCACCTATGAATACCATCAGCATAGGTTCTATCAGCTTTATGATACCCTCTACCGCCTTATCAAACTCATCCTCGTAAAACTTTGCCACTGCATCAAGCATCTCATCAAGCTTACCCGTATCCTCGCCAACCCTAACCATGGCTATTATCAGTCTTGGAAACATGCCCGTATTTTCAAGAGCCTTATACATGGGCGAGCCTTCTATCACATTCTTTTTAGCCTTTTCTAAGGCTTCTTTTATGATAACATTTCCAGCGACTTTACCGGCTATATCAAAAGCCCTTTCTAAAGCCACACCGCTTGTAAAAAGGGTTGCCATAGACCTTGAAAACTTAGCCATGGTACTCTTCATAACAAGCTCGCCCATCTTTGGAGCTCTTAGCATAAAGGCATGAACTGCTTTTTTAAATTGATAGCTACTTTTCATAAGGAATCTAAACAGGAAGGAAAAGCCCACTATAGAGGCTATGATATATATAATCTTGGACCTCAAGGCGTCCGATGCAGCTATTAGCATTTGTGTAGGGAGTGGAAGCTCACCTCCAAGACCCTTGTATAGTCCCACAAAGGTGGGAACCAAAAAGTAAAGTATGCCTGTAACTATGGCTGTGGCTATTATTACCACAAAGGTAGGATAAAAGGATGCACTCTTTATCTTGCTTTTTATAAAAGCCATCTTTTCGTAGTATTCCGCAGCTCTTATTAAAGCCAGGTCAAGATTACCAGTTTCTTCACCAACGCTGACTAAGTTTACTATAAATTCTGGGAATACGGAGGGAAACTTTGCCATAGAAGCACTTATGGGCATCCCTTCGCTTATCATTCTTGCCACTTCTTTGCTCGCATCGGCAAGCTTTTTATTGGGTAATTGTTCCGCCAAGATGTTTAAAGCATCTACTACACTAAGCCCTGCACCTACCATTGTTCCAAGCTGTCTGCAAAAGAGAGAAAGGTCTTTATCCTTTACCTTCCCACCTATTGGTATAGAAAATCCGCTTATCCCTTTATCTTTTCCCTTTTCTTCTGCAAGGGGACTAACATTTATTAATGTTAATCCTTTACTCTGCAAGTCTATCGCCAAAGCCTCTTGATCAGGGTATTCAACCTCTGCTTCTACAATGCTTCCAGCTTCATTAAAGGCTTTATACCTATACTTGGGCATTTTTAGCTTCCTCTCCCAAGCATTCTTTCAAGCTCTTTTGAATCGGGAGACGCTTTAAAGGCGTTTTCTATGGTTATCCGTCCAGATTTATAAAGGTTAAACAGACACTGGTTCATAGTTTGCATGCCAGTTTGGGCTTGGCCGGTTTGCATAAGGGAGTAAACCTGTTGAAGTTTGTTTTCTCTTATAAGGTTCCTTATGGCGACGTTTGGTACTAAAAGCTCGTAGGCAAGTGCTCTACCACCTCCTATCTTGGGTAAAAGCCTTTGAGATATAACACCCTGAAGCACAAAGGAAAGCTGTATTAGTATCTGCTGTTGTTGTTCCGGAGGAAAGACATCCACCACCCTTGTTATGGTGGATATGGCGGTATTGGTATGAAGAGTTCCAAAGACCAAGTGTCCAGTCTCAGCAGCCCTTAGGGCTATCTCTATGGTTTCCAAATCTCTCATCTCTCCCACCAGTATAACGTCTGGGTCTTCTCTTAAGGCTGCTCTAAGGGCGTCCGCAAAACTGTTTACATCTTCCCCTATTTCTCTTTGATTTACTATACTTTTTCCATGACGAAAGACATATTCTATGGGATCCTCCACAGTTATTATATGATGGGGAAAATTTTGATTTATATAGTTTATCATAGCTGCCAAAGTGGAACTTTTTCCTGAACCCGTTGGACCAGTTACCAACACAAGCCCCATGCTTTTGTGGCATAGTTCCAGAATATTTTCCGTAAGCCCCAAATCCTTTACCGTTCTAATTTCACTGGGCAACAACCTGAGCACCATTGCGACAGAACCCCTTTGCATAAACACATTTGCCCTGAACCTACCTATATCTTTAACCCCAAAGGAAAAATCTACCTGACCTTTCTCTTCCAGATTTTTCCTATGTTTATCCGACATAACGGAGTAGGCTAATTTTTGTGTAATATCCGGGGTTAATACGGGATATTCCATAAGGGGCGTTATTTTCCCATCTATTCTAATACAAGGCTTTGCTCCAGCGGTTATGTGTATATCTGAGGCATTAAGCTTGTTGGCTTTATAGAGGATCTCTACAAGCTTAACCTCAGGGGGGGTTGTCGTTGGGGCTTGTCCTTGTAGCATTCATCACCTCCTCTTTAATATATTAAAAATATATCACTTCTTCTTTGGGAGAAAAGAAAAAACCAAAAAGTTGCCTTCCTTTTTGATGGGCGTTTCAAGTTGTCCCACATCGGAAAGCTCTTCTATTATCCTGTTTGCCAACTTATCACCAAGTTCTGGATGGAGATGCTCTCTACCTCTAAAACGTATTCTCACTCTTACCTTATCTCCGTCCATAAGAAACTCACGCATATGCTTAAGTTTTACCCTTAGGTCATGCTCGTCGATCCTTAGAGAAAACATCATCTCTTTAACTTCGATGGCATGCTCTTTCTGTTTCTTTTTTGCTTCCTTTTCCTTCTTTTTAAGCTCATAAAGAAACTTTCCATAGTCTAATATCTTGCATACGGGGGGATTTGCCTGGGGGGCTATTTCCACAAGGTCAAGCCCCTTTTCGTTGGCAATTCTTAGGGCTTCTTGTAAGGGGATGATCCCTATCTGTTTGCCCTTTTCGTCTATTAGCCTTACTTCCTTTGCCCTTATCTGTCTGTTTACCCTATACTCTTGCACCTATACCTCCTTTAGTTGGTTTATCAGTATATAAAAGGAAAGGAGAAAATTTCCAAAAAGCGTTAAAGTGGAAAGGATGGAAACTCTTCTAAAAAGGACTCTTTTGGGGTCTTGGTACTCAATCTGGTCTATATTCCCAAGACTTTTCTTGTAGTTTTTTAACCAATAGGATATGCTCACATTAAAGCTTAAGCCCAGCATAAGTAATACTGCGTACAACCTTTCATTTCCTAAAATAAGATAAAGTATAAGCAGTAAAAAAGCAACCTTGTAAAACCTCCAAAGGATCTTGCCGTAAAGCCCACCCGCAAGATCTTTGTTTTCCCTTGCTCTCAGCAAAACAGGAGCAACCAAAAAGATTAGGGCAAAAAGAGAGCCTGTGTATAAGGTTAGAAGCAACTCAGAACCCATAACCTAAAGTTCTGCATAATATTTTTGCATTCATAGTCTCATTCTAAATTATACTATTTTTCTACGCTGAGTGAGAAATTAGGTATCATCAAACAAACCTCCTATAAAAGCTATAGCCTATAGCATAAGCATATGCATACACAAGCACACAAATCAAAGCCTTACACCACCTGCCTTTTCCCCTCAACTCATATACCACCCCTTCCCTATGGCATAACACCATCATCAACATCCCATACCTAACCTCTTCAAACTCCACTACCTGCCACTTAATCTCAGTATTTTCTGTGTCTTTACCCTATTTACATTTGTTAGTTTGGTCTTTCTGCCTGCTTGGGGCTTTGGCACTTCTAAGAAGGGTCTTGGAGTATTTGTTTGTAGATGGGCATATGATGTGGTAAGATATACACTTTTTATTGATGGGGCTTATGTTTGGGCTTTTTTGAATTTCTCACTCGGCGTATATTTTTATAATAAAGCCTCCATGGTGCTGGGTGTGTTAAGGGTTGATTTTTTCTTTCCAGAGAATGGCTCTTTAAAAGAAAAAAGGCAATATCTTAGGTCTATAAAGGATAAGGTTAGGGCTTCCTTTAATGTCTCTGTGGCGGAGATTGATCACCATGAGCTTTGGCAAAGGTCAAGCCTTGCCTTTGTTTGCGTAGCTGGTGATAGGGAAATAGCGGAGGATACTGTAAACAAAGTTAAAAGGCTTCTTGAGAGGTATTATCCTGAGTTTTTGTTAGACCTAAAAGCGGAGTTTTTTAAACTTTAAAAGCCCATACTGGCATAGGAAACTATGGAATCCCTTTCCCTTTCGTAATATTGGCTATAATCAAAAAGTTCTCCCTTTTCAATTCCTGCTTTTCTTAGCATGTGGGAAAAAACAAGATTTGTGTATTGTCCGTCTATACGGGTAAAGTTTGAATCCTTTTGCAAAAGATTAAAAGCCTCTTCCGATTCTAAGTTTTGTAAAAGGTTTAAATAAGTCCTGTCTCTGTGAGAAGGGTCAAAACTTCTCATATCTCCAAACTTTTTCCCTACATGGCTTAAATCCACGCTGGATATTATAAGGGTATGCTTTAAATCCTTGTCTATTACACGTAAAAGATTTTCCGCAAGTCCCTTTAAAAAGGGTATATCACCATAGGATACTATCAAAGCTAAGGCTTTTGCTTGTGGATAAAGCATCTTTACATAAAGACTTGCAAACTCAATGGAGTGTTCCATACGGTAGGAAAGGATATCGTGGGTGATATCAAAGTTATAAAAGCTTTGGAGTTTTTCAATTAGGTCTTTTCTAACTTCCAAAATCCCAAAAGGAGTTTCCATAGATAGGGGCAGAACAGAAAAGGGCATTTCATGCCAATAGTGGGACACACCCAAGATAACCACAAATTCCTTTTCTTCTTTTAGCCTTCCGTAGCCTTCCCAATAGGTGTTTTTGGCTACTCTTATATCCATATGGGGTACCATAAGCCCTAAGAGATCCCTTTTTTCCTTTTTATCTTCACCCATTAAAAAACTTCTTGCTTCTTGGGGATCTGCTGGATAAACTTCAAACACATGGGACATTCTTCGTATACCTTTATCCTTTTCTTCTCTTATAACCTTTTGGAACATCTCTCCATCCAAAAGAAGGTTTTCCTCAAGAAGCTGTAAAAACTCCTTTATTTCTTCCTCTTTTATCATGTACCCGGTAGCTTTAAAAAATTCTGCCTTTATATCAAGCAGATCCCTTCTGCCGTCCATAAGGGACATTAAAAAAAGGGCATGGGAAGAAACTACCAAATCTGGGGATATACCGTAAGGGTCCCTTATCAAAAAGCTATCTCCATCTAAGGCTTGGATATCTAAGTATCTTATCTTGGGCTTCATCCAAAGATAAGGATCTCCTCCTCTACAAACTTTCCTTCAGCCAGCTCCCAGCTTCTGTAGGATACCACCTTCCCTTTACTCACAGAAAGGATTATATAAGACCATCCTTCAAAGGCTCTCTCTTGGTCAAACTGGGAGGGTCTGTCGGGATGGTCTGGATGGGAATGATACACGCCCACTATCTCAAGGCCAAACTCCCTCGCCTTTTTCTCCGCCTTCAGATAGCCCTCTGGTGCTATCTCATAGCGGTCGTGCTTCCTATCAGGGTTTGCATTGGGTGTTTCAAAGGCTCCAAAAACAGTTCTAAGGGAACTATCCCCTTTGCCCAAAAGCAAGCCACAGGTTTCATAAGGATAGTCCCTTTCTGCTTGAGATATTATCTTCTGTAGGGCGGATCCCCTTATCCTAAGCATCTTTACACCAGGGCGTGCTGCACCAAAAGTTCCGCTATCTGTACTGCGTTGGTGGCTGCACCCTTTCGTATGTTGTCCGCCACCACCCAAAGAGAAAGGCCCGGTTCAAAAACAAGGTCTTTCCTTATCCTTCCTACAAAGACCTCATCCCTTCCTGCCACATCTATGGCAAGAGGGTACTCCCCCTTTTGAGGATCATCCACCAAAACCACACCCTTTGCCCCTTTAAGAATTTCCTTAGCCTCTTCGGGAGATAAGTCCTTCCTTAGTTTAACGCTTATGGCTTCCGAATGGCTGTAAAAGACAGGAACCCTTACGCACGTGGCGGACACCTTTATATCAGGATCATGAAGTATCTTCCTTGTTTCGTTAAACATCTTCATCTCTTCCTTTGTATAACCATTTTCTGTAAAAACATCTATCTGAGGGACAACGTTAAAGGCTATCCTTTTTGGAAGAGCCTTTGCCTCAGGAATTTTTCTACTTTCGCACCAAGCCTTTACTTGTTCTTGTAGCTCCCTTATAGCCTTTGCTCCAGCTCCGGAGACCGATTGATAGGTAGATACCACTATATGGGATATGCCAACGGCATCATAGATGGGCTTTAAAGCCACAAGCATCTGTATGGTGGAACAGTTGGGATTTGCTATTATTCCCTTGTGCTCCTTTACATCCTCGGGATTCACCTCTGGTACCACAAGGGGAACCTCTGGATCCATCCTCCAAGCGGAAGAGTTGTCTATAACTACAGCACCTTCTTGAGCAAACTTTGGGGCATATTCTTTGCTTATGGATGAGCCTGCAGAAAAAAGGGCTATATCTATACCAGAAAAGCTATCCTTTTTGTTTAGGGCTTGCACTTTGACCTTTTCACCCTTAAAGGTTAGCTCTATACCCTCGGATTTTTCAGAAGCAAAAAGTAAAAGCTCCCCTACGGGGAAGTCCCTCTCTTCCAATACCTTTAAAAAGGCTCTTCCCACTTCTCCAGTGGCACCCACTATGGCTACTCTGTATCCCATGCTTATAATTATAACTTCTTTATGCGCCGAATGAGAAATTCCTTGTAGGAGCGTTATGAAAATACGCCCCGGGGGTTGATGAATCAGTGATCTTTACAAAATAGCTTTTTCTTTAAAGATTATGGTTTAAATTTTATCATTATGAAGTACTACATAAAGACCTTTGGTTGTCAGATGAACTTCAACGATTCGGAAAGGATAAGGGGAATACTCCAAAGCATGGGCTATGAACCTGCAGAAAGCTGGGAAAAGGCGGATTTGATCCTTATAAACACCTGCACCATTAGGGAAAAGCCGGACCAAAAGGTGTATTCCCACCTTGGAGAGTATAAAAAGGTAAAGGAGAAAAACCCAAAGGCTTTGATAGGTGTGTGTGGATGCCTTGCCCAAAGAATGGGGCAAGAATTGGTGCAAAAGGCACCCGTGGTGGATATTATGTTTTCAAGCTTTAACATGCACCGACTTACAGAATTAATTCAACAAGCACAAGGAGGATACAAAGCTATAGACCTTTTGGAAAATCCACCGGAGGACGAAGACAAGCTTTGGGAATATCCCACTGTAAGGGATAATCAGTTTTGTGCCTATGTAACCGTTATGAAGGGCTGTGATAAAAACTGTACCTACTGCGTGGTTCCAAAGACAAGGGGCAGGCAAAGGTCAAGAAGCTTAGAAAGCATCCTTTCTGAGATAAAAGCTCTTGTGGAGGACGGAGTTAAAGAAATCCATCTTTTGGGTCAAAATGTAACCGCTTGGGGGCAAGACCTTGGGATACCCTTTGAAGAACTCCTTTATCAAGTGGCAAGCATAGAGGATGTAGAAAGGATAAGATTTACCACAGGACATCCAAAGGATTTAACAGAAAACATAGCAAGGGCTATGGGGCAGATCCCCCAAGTTTGTGAGCACCTTCACCTACCTGTACAAGCGGGGTCCTCAAGGATTCTAAAGCTTATGGACAGGGGCTACACAAAGGAAGAGTATCTTGAGAAGATAGATATGCTCAAGCACTACGTAAAGGGTATAACCTTCTCCACGGATATTATAGTGGGCTTTCCCACAGAAACAGAGGAAGACTTTGAAGAAACCCTTGATGTACTCAAAAGGGTAAGGTTTGAACAGGTTTTCTCCTTTAAGTACTCACCAAGGCCAGACACACTCGCCTACTCCATGGAGGGACAAGTAAGCGATGAAGTCAAAACCCAAAGGATGACAATGCTTTTGAATATTCAAAAGGAAATACTTTCTGAAATAGCCAAGGCTTATAAAGATACAGAGCAAGAAGTTCTCATAGAAGGCTTTGAAAGAGGAAAGCTTGTGGGTAGGACAAGGACAAACAGATGGGTAAACCTTGAGGGTGATGAAAGCCTTTTGGGAAAGATAGTAAAGGTAAGGGTGATAGAGTCTAAGCCTTTTAGTATGGAGGGAGAGCTCTTAGAGATATTGGCTTGAAGCTTCTCCCTTAGGGGAGTAAATTTAATAAGTGGAGGTGTTAAAGATGATAGAGATGGTGGTCCATGGCGTTACCCTTGACCCTGTTTCCCAGATGCCCATAGTGGTTTTAAGGGCAAAGGATAAGGAAGATGTCCTTCTACCCATATGGATAGGTATCTTTGAGGCAGACAGTATAGTTCGCCAGATTCAGGGTGTTGAACCACCAAGGCCTATGACTTACGAGCTTGCAAAAAGCATAATAGAAAACATGGGAGCAAGGCTTGAAAAGGTAGTTATAAACGATTTAAAGGATAGTACCTATTACGCAGAACTTCATTTGGTGCAAGGGAATAACTTAATAATAATAGATTCAAGGCCCAGCGACGCCATAAACTTGGCTCTTAGGTTTGAAGCTCCCCTTTTTGTAGAGGAGGAAGTTTTGGAGAAGTCAAAGGTTTCCGTATTGGAAGAAGAGGACGAAGAAAAGAAGAAATTAAAAGAATGGATTGAGAGCATAAAGCCAGAAGACTTTGAAAAGGGGCTAAGCTGATAAAACCTTTTTAAGGCATTTTACCATTATTTCCTCAGGCGGGCTACCTACATCCACAAGGGGTACAAAGCCCTTTAGCCTTTCCTTGTTAAAGTTATCAAGGAGGATCTTAAAGACCTCTTCGAGCCCTTCTTCAAAGCTAAGCCCTTCATTGAAAACATAAAGTTCTAAATCTTCTCTATAGCCTGCCAAAGAATAACTTTCAGGGTTTTTTATGTCCTCGTCCACTCCAACGGCGTATGCCTTTCCGTGGTTTATGGCAAGGTTTGCGGGGGCATACTCCATTGCATAGCATTCCATATCAACAGGGCTTAGACCCTCCAGGGGAAAAGCCACCACATAGACTGCGGACTTCTTCTCAAAGCTTCCATCTTCATAATGTCCCAAAAGCTCCACGTAATAAACCCAAGACCTCATAGCTTATCTGATAAGATAGTTAAAAAGGAATAAAATGGGGGGAAATATGATTTTTCCCAGCACGCCCGTAAAAAGAAGCACAGTTATAAGCAAAAAGCCATACGTCTCAAACCTGTAGAAGAGCTCCCAGTATCTAACAGAGAAGAAACTCATCACCGCCCTACTGCCATCCAAAGGGGGTATGGGAATGGCGTTAAAGAAGGCAAGGACGAGGTTTATAAGAACCGCCTTTGCAGCGAATAAACCTAAGGGGACAAGTACCGCCTCTCCCAAAAAGTTTAGATATCCATTTACTATCACTCTATATGCAAGGGCAAAAAGAAGAGCCAAGAGTATATTCATAGAGATGCCTGCAATGGAAACAAGAAAAGTACCAAGCCTGAGGTTTTTGAACATAAGGGGGTTTATGGGGACAGGCTTTGCCCAGCCAAAGAGTATAGGAGAGCCTATCAAAAGAAGAAGACCGGGAAGTATTATGGTTCCAAAAAGGTCAATATGGGGCACTGGGTTTAAAGTTAGCCTTCCCATCTCTTTGGCGGTTGGGTCTCCCATCTTATAAGCCATCCAACCATGACCATATTCATGAAGTATAACCGCCATCATAAGGGCTGGTATGGCTACTACGGCATCTTGTATATCCATCAATATTTCCTCTCCGCAGGTTGGTGGTGTTTGGTATCAACCGGTATGTATTCTATGCGTAAGTTATCTCCCTCTTGTGTTAAAAGGGTGTGTTTTAAAAAGTTTTCGTCATCCCTTTCTGGATAGTCTTCCCTATAATGGCCTCCCCTTGACTCTTTCCTATGAAGGGCACAGTAAGCCACAGCCCTTGCCAAATGTAGCATATTCCTTAATTCTATAACCTCCACGAGATTTGTATTAAAGACCTTGCTTTTATCCACTACAGGTATTTTTTCCCATCTTTGTATAAGCTCCGATAACTCTTCATAGGCAGACTTTAAAGACCTTTCATCTCTGAATATACCCACCTTCTCCCAAGTTATCTCACCCATCCTTCTTCTTATATCCGAAAGCTTTTCATAGCCTTGGCGACTCATAAGCTCCTCTATAAACTCTACACCTTTTTTCTCTTCTCCTTGGGTTATTTCCAAAAAGTCCGCCTGCTTTGCGTACTCCCTTGCGGCAATACCACAGAACTTGCCAAAGACCAAAAGCTCTATAAGGGAATTACCACCCAAACGATTGGCACCATGTACCGACACACAGGCACATTCACCCACCGCATAAAGACCTTCCAAGGCTGTGGAAGAGGTCATGTAGTTTTCTATGTGTATACCTCCCATGCAATAGTGGGCAGAGGGCCTTATAGGCACAGGATCATAAACGGGGTCCACTCCTTCAAAATCTATGGCAAGCTGGCGCACCTGAGGAAGCCTTTCCTTTATCTTTTCCTCTCCCAAATGCCTTAGATCCAAAAGTACATAGGCGGATGTGCCCTCTCCAAAGCCTCTTCCTTCCCTTATCTCATACTCTATAGCCCTTGATACCATATCCCTCGGAGCAAGCTCCATCTTTTCGGGGGCATACCTCGCCATAAAGCGCTCGCCCAGTTTGTTGATAAGATATCCACCCTCTCCACGGCAGGCTTCCGACAAAAGGATACCTGTCTTGGCAAGCCCCGTTGGATGGAACTGAATAAACTCCATATCTCTTAGAGGTATCCCGTTTAAAAGGGCTACCGCTACACCATCCCCCGTGTTTCCTATGGCGTTGGTGCTTCTTTGCCAGTAGATACGAGCAAAGCCACCAGTTGCCAGCACAATTGCCTTTGTCCTGAGGGTTATAACCTCACCGTTTTTTATATCATAAAGGACAACTCCCTTTACCCTTTGTCCTTTGTGTATCAGATCAAGCAAGAAAAACTCGTTAAAGAAATCTATGTTATCCCTTGCCAAGGCTTGCTCAAAGAGATTATGTAAGAGAACATGCCCTGTCCTATCTGCAGAATATACGGTCCTTGGAAAGGAGGCTCCTCCAAAGGGCCTTTGGGCTATCTTGCCGTTCTCCATCCTTGAGAAGGGCACACCCCAGCGGTCAAGCTCATAGACCACCTCTGGGGCTTCTTTGCACATAAAATAAACTGCTTCTTGGTCTGCCAAAAAGTCGGAGCCCTTTATGGTATCAAAGGCATGAACTTCTGGGCTATCCTGGGGCATTGCATTGCCAAGGGAGGCATTTAAGCCACCCTGCGCCGCACCTGTATGGGAACGTGTAGGATAAACCTTGGATATCACAGCTACCTTTATAGAAGGATCCCTTGCGCACTCTATAGCAGCTCTTAGTCCAGCTCCACCAGCACCTACTATTACCACATCGTAGCCTTTCATAATCTAATATCATATATCAAGCCTAATCCATGGTAAAGATGTATGCTATACGCCCCAGACAATTGGTAAGTTGTCCCTACGATCGCATGGTTAAAATTTACCTGATGAGATTTTTCACAGAGTTTATTAAAAGCCACCCATGGTAATAGCACACCTCACTTGGCCTTTTGTGGTATAATAGTTGAACACCATAGGTAAGGAGGTAAGATATGGACATGGAACAGAGGATAAAGGAGATCATAGCAGACCAGTTGGGAGTTGAAGAAGACAAATTAAACCCTTCTGCCAAGTTTGTGGAAGACCTTGGAGCAGACTCTCTTGATGTGGTGGAACTTATAATGGCCTTTGAAGAAGAGTTTGGCATTGAAATACCCGACGAGGATGCAGAAAAGATAAGAACCGTTGGAGACGTCATAGACTACCTTAAGGAGAAGGTAAAAGCTTGAAGAGGCGAGTGGTGATAACGGGCCTGGGGGTTGTTTCTCCCATAGGCACCGGTGTGGAAAAGTTTTGGTCTAACCTTATAGCGGGCGTAAGTGGAATAGATATAATAAAAAGATTTGACCCAATAGAGGTTGGGCTCACCGTTCATATCGCCGCAGAGGTAAAAGACTTTGAAGCGGATAAGTATTTTGACAAAAAGGAAGCCCAAAAGATCTCCGACTTTATCAAATTCGCCCTTGGTGCAGCAGATGAAGCCATAAAGGACAGCGGACTTTTGGAAAGCAGGATTGACCCCTACAGGGTTGGTGTGATAATAGGCACAGGTATAGGCGGTCTAAGGGACATTGAAGAACAGCAAAAGGTCCTTATGGAGAAGGGACCTCGGAGGGTTTCCCCCTTCTTTATACCCTATGGCATATCCAACATGGCAAGCGGTGTGGTGGCAATACGCTATGGCTTTAAAGGACCCAATTACTGTGTAGTTTCTGCCTGCGCCACAGGCAACCATGCCCTTGGGGATGCCATGAGGCTTATACAAAAGGGAGACATTGATGTTGCCATAGCAGGGGGTTGCGAAAGTGCCATTACGCCTTTGGGAATTGCAGGCTTTGCTGTTATGAGGGCTTTATCCACAAGAAACCATGAACCTCAAAAGGCTTCCAGACCCTTTGATATAGAAAGGGATGGTTTTGTAATGGGTGAGGGTGCTGGTATTTTGGTCTTGGAAGAGTATGAGCATGCTAAGGCAAGAGGGGCAAAGATCTACGCAGAACTTGTGGGCTATGGTGCCACCGACGACGCCTATCATATTACTGCTCCCTGTGCGGACGGCGAGGGTGCCTACATGTGCATGAAGCTTGCCATAGAAGATGCGGGGGTTAAACCCGAAGAAATAGACTATATCAACGCCCATGGCACATCTACACCTTTGAACGATAAATCGGAAACCTTGGCAATAAAAAGGCTTTTTGGAGAGCATGCCTATAAGCTTAAAATAAGCTCCAACAAATCTATGATAGGGCATCTTTTGGGGGCGGCCGGTGCAGTGGAGGCAATAGCCACGGTAAAAACCATACAAACAGGTATAATTCCCCCCACCATAAACTTGGAAAAGCCAGACCCCGAATGCGACCTTGACTATGTACCCAACAGATCCATAGAATATCCAGTAAATTACGCCCTTTCCAACTCCTTTGGCTTTGGTGGAACTAATGCCTGCCTCCTCTTTAAAAAGCTTTGAAGAGCTTGAAAAAGCCCTTGGCTATTCCTTTAGGGATAAAAACCTTCTAATACAAGCTCTTACCCACAAGTCCTATGCGGGTGAATATGGGCTTAAAAGCTATGAAACCTTGGAGTTCCTCGGAGATTCCCTTATAAACCTCTTTGTGGTAGACCTTCTCATAGAGGATTTCCCCAATGCTTCTGAAGGCGAGCTTGCTATGATGAAATCCTACTTTGTAAGCGAGGAGTTTCTTTATGAGTTGGGGGAGGAGCTTTCTTTGGATATGTACCTTCTTTTGGGAGGAAAAAGAAGGAGCAACCATGTTAGCCCATCTCTTTTGGCAGACACCTTTGAAGCCCTATGGGCTGCCCTTTACATTGATTGTGGAAGGTCTGTGGATAAAACAAAGGAGCTTTTCTATAGATTATACCGGAATAGGATCGTAGAGTCGGTCAAAAGAAATGAGTACAAAAGGGACTATAAAACGCTACTTCAGGAGGAGACTCAAAAGAGATGGAGGGAAAGGCCCACGTACCGAGTTGTAAATATAGAAGGACCCCACCACAGCAGAGTTTTTGAAATAGAGTGTAGCATAAGACAATACAGGGCTACCGCCAAGGGGAAAAGCAAAAAGATAGCCCAACAGCATGCAGCAAAAAAGGTGCTTGAGCTTATTCTATCCTCTGAAGGTGAGACTCAAAAAGCTGCTTATTAAATTCCAAAGCGTGTTTTATAACTTCCCTATAAGTGCGAAAAGGTGTGAGCAAAGCATAAAGCTTTTGGCTTTTTTCTTCTAACTGCAAAATATCTTCTATAAAGCTTAATATCTCTTCCATCTTTGCATTTATAGAGTTTGGAATATTTAGCCTTTCCACTTCCCTCAAAAACTCCTCAGGAATGGTTGCCAACAAGGTTATCTCAAAATTAAAAACCTCATAAAGGTCGTAGAGGTATTCTATGGCTTCTTTGAAGGCTGTGAAAAGCCCTCTCTCTACCCTTTGTATGATGCTTTTAAAAGCTTTTAGCTCCTCTTTATCCAAAGGGCACGCCTCAACCAAAAAATTTAACTCTTCCACGTCCACCCCTATCTCCTTTTGGAGCATTTCAAGCATTTGAAGGCTATACCTTATTATCCTGTCCTGTACCATCAAGGCGGTTAGCACGCCACTTTTTTCCATCTATGTCCTCCACATAAAGAATTCCAATTTTACGCAACTCCTCTCTAAACTCCTCTATTAAAATATATCCCTGAGAACCCAAAAGGGTTTTTACCTTCTGATTTATCCTCTCCCCATGCTTATCAAGGTCAAAAAGGAGTATAACCTCCCTATAGCCCTCCAAAAAGTCTGGAAGGTCAGAAAACCTTTTGCCCTCAAGGGTAAAGAGGTTTTTTATGCCAAACTTGGCAAGGGCTCTTCGGTCTCTTTTGCCCTCCACCAACACGGCACTACTTTTTGAGGCTTCTCTTAGCCTTTTGATCCATTCCCTTAGCATAGTTATATTATGTAAGGGTATATACGCTGAAGGAAAAATTCCCCTTTCATCGGTAACGCAGACATTAACAACAGGACTACAATCAATAACTTAAAGGAGGTAGATTTTCCCAGTTCATATGCCTGTGCTTATGGCTTTTGGTTAAGATATGTATTCTTGTAGCTTATATAGTTGTTTGCAGATTCCTTTATCAAGTTTATCTCTTCTTCCTTTAGATCTCTTACTATCTTTGCAGGAAAGCCCGCCACCAGAACACCGGAGGGAAATTTTTTACTTGGTGTAAGGAGAGCGCCCGCACCTACCAATACGTAATCCTCTATCTCTACACCATCCATGATAACCGCACCCATGCCTACCAAGACATAACTTCCTACCTTACAGCCATGTAGAATAACACGGTGTCCAACAGTTACATAGTCTCCTATGATGGTAGGATGAGTATCATGAGTTACGTGTATAACGGAGTTGTCTTGTATGTTTGTACCCTTGCCAATGCGTATGTAATTAACATCGCCCCTTATAACGGTGCCGTACCATACGGAAGAGTTCTCTCCTATTTCCACATCCCCTATTACCACTGAATCCTCCGCCAAAAATACAGAAGGGGCTATTTTCGGAAATGTTCCCTTGTAAGGTAGCAAAAGAGCCATAATTTAATATTTTATACACAGGGTGAGAAATTCAAAAGTGGTATAGCCGCCTTCACATAAGGGCTCTGTTCCCTTACTTGACCACCTTGCCATCATGAGTCTTCTCTTCTGTTATCCAGTTTAAAGGCTACTTTAAGGAGAACAATAGGGAGATGGCTTTTTTGATAAATTTTAGGTTATTTATTGATCAATAGCTTACTAAACCAAAGGCTTCCAATTGAAAACCAAAGAAAAGAAAAGACCATAGCGGGAAATAGCATATAAACATATCCATGTTTTAACACATAGCCACCCCACAAGCCACCCGCAAAGGCTCCAAGAAATTGAACAGTGTTGAAAAGACCCAAGGACAAGCCCCTAAGGTCCTTGTGGGTAAGCCTTGTAAGCAAAGAGGGGATTAAAGCCTCTAACATGTTAAAACCAGAGAAGAAGAGTAGTAGGGTAAAAAAGATACCAAGGGTGTTTTCAAAGAGATAAAGGGACAAAAAGGAAAAGCCCAAGAGGGCTACCGCAAGGAGAAAAACCTCCCTAAACCTTTTCCTTTTTTCCGCCACCATTACCGCAGGAACCATAAACAGCAGGGCAAGAAAAATAGCTGGCAAGTATATCTTCCAGTGTTGAACCTTGGGCAAACCTTGATGATAAACAAGCTCATAGGGTACCACAGTAAAGAGAAGCACAAGAAAGGCGTGGGAGATGCCTATGGAAAAGTTAAGAAAGGTCTGGTTTTTATCCTTTAAAAGCCTTGTTAAGTTTCCCATGGAGGGGTTTATCTCCCTTTCCTTTGACCTTATCTTTGGCTCGGGCACGCTAACATAAAGCACAAAAAGGGCAAGCAAGCTTAAGAATCCCGTAAGGAAGAAGAGAAAGGGCACACCAAACTTGCCCGCCAAAGGAGTGGAAACAGCAAAGCTAAGGGCAAAGGTAAGCCCTATGGAAGCACCTATATGGGCAAAAGCCCTTGTCCTTACCTCTTCCCTTGTTAAATCCGCCGACAAGGCTATCATGGCAGAAGAAACTGCTCCAAAACCCTGTATAAAGCGGGCAAAAACCATACTCCAAATATTGCCCACAAGACCAGCCATAAAGCTACCTAAGGCATAGGTAAGCATACCTACAAAGATCACAGGCTTTCTTCCATATTTATCAGAAAGATAACCAAAGGGTATTTGAAGAAGTGCTTGAGCAAGTCCGTATATTCCCACTGCAAGACCTATAAGCTCTGGCGTTGCACCCTCCAAAGTTTTAAGATAAGGGGAAAGAACAGGCAGCAAAAGGAAAAGCCCAAGCATACGCACCACAACCGCAAAGGTTATACTAAGAACTACCTTTCTCTCTTGAGGGGTGAAATCCTTTAGCATTTAGGGAATTCTTTTAAAAATCTAAGGTCGTTTTCAAAGAAGAGTTTTATGTTATCTATGCCAAAGTAAAGCATAGTCAGCCTTTCCACACCCATACCAAAGGCAAAGCCTTGGTAGGTCTCTAGGTCAATACCACAGGCTTTAAAAACGTTGGGATGCACCATACCGCAGCCCATTACCTCAAGCCATCCCGTATGCTTACACACTCTACAACCTTCCCCCTTACATATAACACAACCTATATCCACCTCCGCCGACGGCTCGGTAAAGGGAAAATAGGAAGCCCTAAACCTTACGGGCACATCTTCCTCAAAGAACTCCCTTAGAAAGACCTCTATGGTATATTTCATATGGCCAAAGCTTATATCTCTATCCACAACAAGCCCTTCCACCTGATGAAACATGGGAGAATGGGTAGGGTCATCATCCCTTCTATAAACCCTTCCCGGCGCTATTATATAGATGGGAGGCTTTTGGGACAGCATAGTCCTTATCTGCACCGGGGATGTGTGGGTCCTTAAAAGGTAGCCCTCTTTATTTACATAAAAGGTGTCTTGCATATCACGGGCAGGGTGGTCTTTTGGAATGTTGAGCATGTCAAAGTTATATTCTTCTAACTCTATTTCTGGAC
>JBKBRK010000005.1:0-13643 GCA_046292245.1 Aquificaceae bacterium | reverse complement strand
CCCTCCATAAGGGAAAAGCCCATAGACAGGAATATTTCCTCTATCCTTTTAAGAGTTTGAGCAAGGGGATGGTAGGTGCCATAGGCAGGCTCAAGGGGAACAGATAGGTCCATCCACTCCTTGGCTAACTTCTCTTGAAGCTCTAACCTTTTTATCTCCTCTTCTTTTTGTCTTATTAGCTCTTCCGCATACTCTTTTAGCTTATTAGCCCTTAGCCCATAGTCCTTCCTTTGCTCTGGGGGTACATTTTTTATATTGGCTATAGCACGAGATATTTTGCCCTCTTTTCCCAAATACTTTGCCTTAACCTGCTGGAGTTCCTGTAGAGTTTTTACACCAAGGACTTCTTTTTTTAGATCCTCTTCTAAGTCTTTTATGTCCATTACACGGGCTGAGATAGGGCTTCTTTTGCCTTTTGGACCACCTTGGCAAAGGCTTCTGGGTCTCTCACTGCCATTTCTGCCAACATCTTCCTGTTTAAATTGATGCCAGCCTTTGAAAGACCATTCATAAACTTGCTGTAGGACAAGCCATGAAGCCTTACCGCTGCGTTTATACGGGCGATCCACAACCTTCTAAATTGCCTTTTCCTTTGTCTTCTGTCCCTGTATTGATACTGGAGGGCTCTAAAAACATACTCCTTTGCCCTTCTATATACATTCTTCCTTTGACCTCTAAAGCCTTTGGCAAGCTTTAGAATTTTCTTCTTAAACTTCCTTGAAGAGGGTCCCTTTACGCGCATTCTTTACCTCCTAACAAGATTTTCTATTATAGCACATCCCTTGCGCTAGGCGAAAAACTTCTAAAAGGGTTTAAAATACTATAAGAATGAGGCTACTAATATTAGCTTCAGAATCAAAGAGAAGGGTGCAGATACTAACAATGCTTGGCTTTAAGTTTTTGGTTATACCATCTTATGTACAAGAAGATCATGCGGGAAATCCCCTTCTTACCGCCAGAAACCTTGCCTTTAAAAAGGCTTTTACCGTTTGGAAGGATTACAAGTTTGCCACGGTGCTTGGTGCAGACACGGTGGTTATCTTGGATAAAAAAGTTTTGGGTAAGCCGAAGAATGAGAAGGAGGCAAAGCATATGCTTCATAGTCTTTCAGGAAGGTGGCACAAGGTCATAACCGCAGTTTGCGTAATATCCCCAAAGGTTAAGGTAAGCTTCCACGACACAGCTTGGGTAAAGTTCAGAAAGATAGAGGAGGAAGAGATAGAGGAGTATGTGAAAACAGGAGAACCTATGGATAAGGCAGGAGCCTATGCAGTTCAAGGTATAGGGGCCAAGTTTGTGGAGAAGATAAGGGGAGATTTTTACACGGTAATGGGGCTACCCGCAAGCAAAACTTACAGAGTGCTGAAGGATGTCTTAGTGTTTCAAGAATAGCCCTTGTATAATGTTTAATATATGGACTTAGAAGCCGTTAAATCCGAGATAGCTAAGGCTCTTAGGGGCAAAGATGAAGTTATAGATTACTCTCTTATATGCTTCTTGTCTGGTGGGCATTTGCTCTTTGAGGATATCCCCGGTGTTGGCAAAACTACCCTTGCCCTTTCTATGGCTAAGGTTCTTGGTCTTTCCTTTGCAAGGGTCCAATTTACCAGCGACCTTCTCCCCTCGGATATTTTGGGAGTAAGCGTCTATGACCAATCTAAAAAATCCTTTGTTTTCAAAAAGGGTCCTATATTCAACAACATACTTTTGGCAGATGAAATAAACAGATCAACACCGAAAACTCAAAGCGCACTGCTTGAGGCAATGGCGGAGGGAAGAGTATCTGTGGATGGCATCACCTACGAACTTCCTCGACCATTCTTCTTGATAGCTACCCAGAACCCCGTAGAACAGTACGGAACCTATCCATTGCCAGAAACTCAGTTAGACAGGTTTAGCATGCGTTTAAGATTGGGATATCCCAACGAGGAAACGGAGGCACAGATTCTAATAGGCGAAAACCCCTTAGAGGGTGTTGAAAAGCTTAAACCTATTGCAAAGACACAAGAACTAATATCTGCAATGGATAGAATAAAAAGGTTTTATGTTTCCTCAGAGGTTGCCCGTTTGGCAGTTAGCATAGCCAAAGCTACAAGAGACCATCCAGAGGTCCTTCTTGGCGTTTCAACCAGAGGACTTATACATCTTATAAACTGTGCAAAGGCTATGGCATACACAAGAGACAGAGACTTTGTAGTGCCAGAAGATATCTTGGAGTTAGCTCCCTTCTGTCTTTCCCATAGGATCATTACAAGGGTTGAAAGGTCCGCAGAAGCTATATTAAGGGATATTGTGGAAAAATTGAGGCAAAGGATTTAACCTGTAGGGGTGTACTGCAACGCCCAAAAAAATCATAAAAAATTGTGAATACCATTGGGCAAAATTTTAACCATATATCCTTACCTTTCTACCAATTCCTTGCCCTTTTCATAAGCCCAGCTTATCAAACTAAGAACATCCTCCAAACTTTGGGGCTCTTTAAAACTTACCTGGCTTAGGATCTCCTCCACAAGCTCTACGATCTGCAAAAAGCCTATTTTCCTCTCCAAGAAAAGCTCAACGGCTATCTGGTCTGCGCCCACCAAGGCCGTTGGATAAGGACCACCCATAAGGGCGACCCATTTACAGAGGGGAATGCTTCTAAACTTTTCCGTATCAACCTTTTCAAAGTTTATGGATGATAGGTCTATAAGGCTTTTCCTTTCAAAGGGGTATCTTTTTCTGTTTGGGTAAAAAAGGCTGTAAAGGATGGGTATTCTCATGTCTGTTTGGGATACATGAAAGAGAAAACTACCATCTATTAATTCCACTATCCCATGCACCAGGCTTTGGGGATGTATTAGGATATCTATCCTTTCCACAGGCAGGTCAAAGAGGTTTATAGCCTCCAAAAGCTCCATGCCCTTGTTCATCAAGGTGGCGGAGTCTATGGTTATCTTTGCCCCCATCCTCCATGTGGGATGGTTTAGGGCATCCTCTACATTTACACTTTTTAACTCCTCAAGGCTTTTATCCCTAAAGGGACCTCCCGAGGCGGTAAGATAGACCCTTTTAAGGTCCTTTTCTTCCACCACAGATAAAAGTTGAAAGAGGGCGTTGTGTTCACTATCTACGGGCACTATAAGATCTCTTTTTTCTTTGACAAGCCCGCCAAGGCATATAAGGGATTCCTTGTTGGAAGCCAAAAGCCTTTTACCCTTTTGAAGCACCAAATAGGTGGGCAGTATGCCCTCCGTTCCCGATATGGCGTTCATAAGCATCTGGGATTCTTCCACAAAGGCATGCAGACCTTCCTCTCCACTTAAAAACTTTACCCCCTCGGGCAAGGCTTCAAGCCAGTTTTTGGAAGGGTTTTCGTAGCAGGACACATACCTTGGCTTAAGCTCCCTTGCCTGGTTTAAAAGCTTTTCAGATGCCCTTTTTGCCAAAAGCCCAATCAGTTCAAAGTCCTCTTTGTACTCTCTTATAACCTCCAAGGTTTGTGTGCCTATGGATCCCGTAGAGCCAAGGATGGCCACCTTTTTCATACTATGCCTGCCTTTAGAATATCATGCATATGAATTACACCTATGGGCTTTTTCTCTTCATCCACCACCAAAAGGACTGTTATCTTGTAGTCTTCCATCCTCCTTAGAGCCTCTGCCGCCAACTCTTCCATCTTTGCCGTCTTTGGGTTTTTCGTCATCACATCCCTCGCAAGGCTTTTATCAAAGGAGCCCCCCTTGTTTACAAACCTTCTTAGGTCTCCGTCTGTTATGATACCTACCAAATTGCCCCCTTCATCTACCACGGCAGTAGCTCCAAAACCTTTACTTGTCATTTCTATAATAACCTCCTTCATGGGAGTATCCTCTTTAACTATGGGCACTTCTTCACCCTTATGGCATAGGTCTACCACCTTTTTTAGCCTTCTTCCCAAGGAGCCCGCAGGATGGCGTAGGGCAAAGTCCTTTTCTGTAAAGCCCTTTAATTGAAGTAATACCATGGCTATGGCATCTCCCAAAACCAAAGAGGCTGTGCTGGAGGATGTGGGTGCCAGCTGCAAGGGACAGGCTTCCCTTTCCACCCTTAAGAAGATATGGACCTCTGAATGCTTTGCCAAGGTGGAATTAGGATCGTTGGTTATGGATATCAAGGGAACTCCCAAAAGCTTTATGTATGGTATCAGGGAAAGCACTTCCGCAGACTCTCCACTGTTGGAAAAGGCAAGGACCACATCATCAGCATCTATAACTCCCAAATCTCCATGCAAAGCCTCTGCAGGGTGTAAAAAGTGGGCTGGCGTGCCCGTGCTGGAAAGGGTGGAAGCTACCTTTCGGGCTATATACCCCGATTTGCCAACGCCCGTGGTTATAACCTTGCCCCTGCAATCTTTTATTATCTCCACAGCCCTAAGAAAGCTTTCATCAAGCTCATCCCTTAAATTTTTTAGGGCGGAGATCTCTGTGTCAAAGACCTCCTTTGCCCTTTGCAGGATATCCTCCATGTTTTTTGCCCGTGCCCCGAGGGATATATTATAAATCCAAAGATATACATCGGGTGAAAGTTATACGTAGGGGCACTCCACCAATAATCAATAAGAATACTTATTTCTATAACGTCCTCAAAGGAGATTTATCACTTAGAATAGTTAATCATGTGGAGAGCTATCCTTAGGATAAAAAAAGATCATATAAGGAAAAATGTAGAAAGCCTTTATAAGTACTCGGGAAAGCCCCTTATCGCAGTTGTAAAGGCTGATGCTTACGGGATAGGCGCTATACCTATAAGCCTTCTCTTGCAAGATATGGAAGAAATCTCTGCCTTTGCTGTTGCCTGCGTAGAAGAGGGGATTGAACTAAGAAAAGCAGGCATAAAAAAGAAAATACTGGTGCTTGGCGGAGTTTTAAAGGGTGAGGAAAAGGCTTTTATAGAATATAAGCTAACGCCCGTGGTTTCCCACATGGAACATCTCAAAGCCCTTGAGAGCATACCTATACCTATTCAAGTTAAGTACGATACAGGCATGGGAAGGCTTGGCTTTTTGGAAGAGATCATAGAAGATGAGAGAATAGAGGGAGTTTTAAGCCATCTTTCCACACCTCTTGACGAGAACTTTTCACGCTTGCAGATAGATAGCTTCAAAGAAATAGTAAAAATGTACAAAGGGCTCAAGTATATACATATAGAAAGCTCTGCGGGTGTTATTTATCGAGTGCCCTTTGCCAGCCATATAAGGGTGGGCTTAGCCTTTTACGGAGAAAAGCCCCTTCAGGACTACCCAGTGGAATTAAAGCCAGCCATTGAGATAAGGGCTAAGATTATATCGGTGAAAACTCTTCCTGCTGGCTTTCCCATATCCTATTCAAAAAGCTATATAACAGAAAAGCCTACAAAGGTGGGCGTTGTAGCCTTTGGTTATGCGGATGGCTTGATGAAGAGCCTTTCCAACAAGGCATATCTCTACTACAAGGGAGAGCCTGTAAAGATCCTTGGCAATATAACCATGGATATGACTATGATAGACCTAACAGGCAAGGAAGCCCAAGTGGGCGATTGGGTGGGGATAGTGAACGAAAATCAAAGCTTTACATTCCTTGCAAAAATAGCGGGAACCATACCTTATGAGCTTATGACAAACCTTTCATCAAGGATAAAAAGAGAAGTTGTATAATCAACCTCTTAAAGACAGAGTTTGAAACCAAAATGGAGAAAAAGATCCTAAGGCTTGACATGAAATCCACCATAATGTTTTTGACCCCTCTCAATCTCCCTAAACAGAGATGCCTTGGAATTCATAGCAAGGCTTTTGGAGATGATAATTTGGGATTTAAATTTTGATAGCTTAGGCTTTCAGCCTGTTTTTATAAGGACGTCTGCGCTACCAGACAGTTGGATGATCGTAGGGGCGTGCTGCTTACGCCTTCAAAAGATTAATTACAAATCCACGTACCTATAAACCCCATTGGGCGGAATTTTAACCATGCGATGTGGGGGCAATTCACCAATTGTCCCAAGGTGTATTTCCTTATACCTCCATGAAGCAATTCCTTCCCCTGCGTATTGTAGGTATAATAATTCTATGCTTGCAAAGAGAGTTTCTCATATAAAACCCGCGCCCACCCTTGCCCTAAGCGCCAAAGTAAATCAGTTGAAGGCTCAAGGGCTTGATATAATTGGCTTTGGGGCTGGTGAGCCCGATTTTGACACACCAGATTTTATAAAGGAAGCCTGTATTAGAGCTCTAAGGGATGGAAAAACCAAGTATGCACCTTCCGCAGGCATACAGGAGCTAAGAATCGCTTTGGCTGAAAAGCTTTTGAGGGAAAACCAAGTAGAGTACAAGCCTTCGGAGGTGGTTATAACTTCTGGTGCCAAAATGGCTCTTTTTCTTGTGATGCTTGCCCTTCTTGAAGAGGGCGATGAAGTATTGCTTCCTTCACCCTATTGGGTAACCTATCCCGAACAGATACTTTTGTGTGATGCCAAGGTGGTAGAGGTGCCCCTAAAAGAAGAAGAAGGCTTTATCCTAAGGGCTGAAACCCTAAAGGAGTATATAACGCCCAAAACAAAGATGCTTATACTGAACTACCCTTCCAATCCAACGGGGGCAGTGGTATCCAAGCAAGCACAGGAGAAAATAGCCCAACTTTGTCTTGAGAAGGGTATTTTTATTGTATCCGATGAGTGCTACGAAGCCTTCCTTTACGATGGAGAGGAGTTTGTAAGCCCTGCAAGCTTTTCAAAGGAGGTTAGAGAGATCACCTTTACAATAAATGCCTTTTCAAAGACCTTTTCTATGACGGGCTGGAGATTGGGCTATGTAGCTTGTCCAGAGAAGTACGCCAAGGTAATAGCAGACCTTAACAGCCAAAGCATATCTAACGCCACCACCTTTGCCCAGTATGGTGCCTTGGAAGCCCTAAAAAACCCCAAAGCGAAGGAATTTGTGGAAAACATGAAAAAAACCTTTGAAAGACGTAGAGATTTAGCTTATGACCTGCTTGGAGAAATACCCCATATAAGCGTGGTAAAACCAAAGGGAGCCTTTTATATCTTTCCCAACCTCAAATTCTATTCGGAAAAGCTTGGCTCCGACCTAAGGCTTGCTGAGTACCTTATAGAAAAGGGCAAAGTAGCTGGCGTGCCCGGTTCTGCCTTTGGAGCAGAAGGCTATTTGAGGCTTTCCTATTGTGTTTCCGAAAACACCATAAAGGAGGGTATAGACAGGTTAAAGTCCGCTTTGCTTTCTTTGTTATAAGTTATGGTATTACCCTTGGTAGAGGCAATTCATTGACCGCTACAGAGAATTTAAAGTTTTGGTAGTTCAGGCTTCCAGCCTGTAGTTTTTCGTAGGCAAGCACAGAGCATTTCAAAAATAGCCCCTTTTACAGGGCTACCGCCCCTGTCCCCTACAGCAGGAGTTAATGCCCATATAATACCCTCTCAGGGGAGAGTGCCGTTAGCATCTCTATAAGCAAAAGACCATCTTCTCATAAGGTCCTTGCGCAGATGGTTATTTTACCCATCCTTTATAATTTTTAGCATATGGAATTGGTATTTTTGAAACACCCTACCATATTACTTGACATTGAAGGCACAATCTCTTCCCTTTCTTATGTGAAAGAGGTTATGTTTCCTTATTCAAAGTCTAAGCTGAAAAGCTTTTTGAAAGAAAACGCCCAAAAGGAAGAGATAAGATCTCTATTAAAAAGGTTAGAAGAGAAGGTGGGTAAAAGTTTGAGTGTGGAAGAAGCAGCAGAGATTTTTGAAGATTGGATAGAGAAAGACCTAAAGGAGACCATCCTAAAAGAGCTTCAAGGGCATATATGGGAAATAGGCTTCAAATCTGGCGAGCTTATGGGTCATATATACGAAGATGCCTATGAGAAGATCAGAGAATGGAAATCAAAGGGTTATAAGATTTATATATACTCCTCCGGCTCTGTAAAGGCTCAAAAGCTTTTCTTTGGGAATACTAAGTACGGCGATTTAACCAAGCTTTTTGACGGCTTTTTTGACACTTCCATAGGCGGTAAAAGGGAAAAAGATTCCTACATTGCCATAGCAAAAACCCTCGGACTAAAGCCAGAAGATTTTCTATTCCTTTCTGACGTGGAAGAGGAGCTTGACAGCGCAAGCCTTGCAGGCATGAAAACCATAAAGGTAGATAGGTATAACTCTGGAGATGTTTCCAAACATAGGGTGGTTAAGAGCTTTTTTGAAGTAGAGCTTTGAGAGAGTAAGCCACAAAGATTATACCGCCAGCCACTGCCAAAAAGGTGCCTATGCCCATAAGGGATAAATAAAAGAGTACCATAGGGTCTTCGGTAAAGGCTGTGCCATAGGTTTTCCTTGGAGCTCCCTTTAATCCAGCAAGGAAAAGGCCAAAGACAAAGAGAAACATGCCAACTCCATAGAGGTAGGCTTGAGAAAGGCTTATATTGCTTAGTTTTCTCACATATCCCTTGGACAAGAAAAGGTTATAGGCTACCACCATAAAGGCAAGGGTTTGACTTGTGATAACTCCATGGTAGTGGGCTGGAATGCTCAAGGTGGATTTCATGCCCACATATCCTGCTTCTGGGTTTATGGCATATGAGATAAGAGAAGGGGTAAGCCCTGCATAGGCTATAAAAACACCCAAAAGGTAAAGGGCTATGGATAAGGAAAGGGCAACGGAGTTTAAATCTTTAAGGCTTATTTTGTAGTTTTTGAGAATATTAAAAAGGTGGAAAAAGATTGGAACACCTAAGCCCAAGGCATAACCCGTATCGGTAAATCTCCTTGCGCTTTCAGACACAGGATCTCCAAAAAGGATAGGTAGTAGTATGTACATAAAAGTAAAAGATATAAAGAGAAAGCTTAAATACCTTAACCTGTTAAGCCTTAAAGTTATTCCTTGCCTTTCCAAAAGGTAGTACCAAGCGTACATAAGCATGAGCCCGTTTATAAACTGGTGAATATGCCCTGGTGCCCAATAGAGCCTTTCGTAGAAAAGGTAAAGCTCCTCTTTGGATCCTGCCTTTGGCAAAGAGGTCAAAAAGGCAAGGAACATAAAAAGGGAAAGAAAAACCGCCACAGAGGAAAGATGCTCTCTTGGATTTTCCGAAAAAATGCCTTTTTCTGCCTCCTTTATAAGAGAAAAGGCTCCAAGCCAAAAACCTGCAAAGAAGGAAAGGGCTCCAAGCCAAAAAAGTGGGTGGTCTATGGTAGGTAGATAGTTGTTGGAAACAGCCTTGCCTATGCCCAAAAGGGATACAAAGGCTATAAGAAATACACCTAAAAGAGAAAGGTAAAAGGATAAAAAAAGCTCTTTTTTAAAGGTTATCTGCCACAAAAAAAGGGTAAAGGTTAAGAAAAAGCCTACTATGGCAAGGTCCACATGCCCTATTATGGAGTGGTAGAAATATCCCGGTGGCACAAGCTTGTAGATGGCGGGGGTCCTTGCAACGGCAGCTACCAAAGCGAGAAAACCACCAAGACCAAGAGAAGCTATAGACAGCAAAAACCACCTTTTTTCCATTTTCATCTCCTCATATCAAAGACCATTACGGAAAAGAGAAGGGCTATGTATAGCACCGAGTAAAAAAAGACAAACATGCCATTGGGCTTTTTTGAAAACACAAACTTTAAGGTCAGTATAAGATAAAGACCACTAAGTACTAAGGCGGAAAAGAAGTATAGAGTACCAGAAATTCCATAGAAAAAGGGAAGAAGGCTAAGGGGCATAAGGCTTGCTGTGTATATTAGGGTTTTTATCTTGGTATGGACTATGCCCTTTGATACGGGAAGGGTTGGTATTCCTGCCCGCCTGTAGTCTTCTGAATACTTTATGGCAAGTACCCAAAAGTGAGGGGGTTGCCACATGAACATTATAAGAAAAAGGATCAAAGCCTCCAAGCCTACCTCTCCCTTTACAGCCGCATAGCCTATAACTGGTGGTAATGCTCCAGAAACGCCCCCTACCTCAGTAGCTAAAGGGCTTTTTCTCTTTAAGGCAAGGGTATACACCACCACATAGAAAAAAGAAGCCAAAAAGACAAAGAAAAAGGCGATAAGGTTCACCTTTAATAAGAGAATAAGGGCGGAAAAAGCCAACAAAAGAGACCCAAATATAAAAGCATTTTTCGGATTTATACTGCCTGCTGGCAAAGGCCTATCCTTCGTTCTATCCATAAGGACGTCTATGTCTTTGTCAAAAAACTGATTTAAGACCGCAGAGCCCGCAGAAGCCAAGCCCGTGCCAAGAAGAGTCCAAAAAACCAACCATGGGTCTGGAAAGCCCCTTTGGGCAAGATACATGCCTGTTAGGGTGGTTATCAAAACCAAAAGCACTATACCAGGTTTGGTAAGTGTTATATAGTCCTTTAATGCGCTGCTGTATATCAAAGCCTTGCTTGCCATGCAGGAGTTAATCCTTGTTCTTTGGTGGTTTTTAGCTGAAGGTTGTAGGTTAGCCATGTAAATAGGAAGAAGCCCATAGCGGTATCAAGGAAAACAAAAGGCAAGAAAAAGCCAGAAACTACCATAGATATGGCAAAGAGAAATTGGACATTTATGAGAATAAAAGCGGTTAAGGATGTTCTGTTGAAGTTGGAAACCATGTTAAGTAAAAAGGCTAACCATGTTATGTAGGCTATGTTTCTATGGGCAAACTGTAGGGCTACCTGCCAGCTGTCAAGGTTTGGTATTAGTTTGCCGTTGCAAAGGGGCCATTGGTGTCCGCAGGCTTCTCCAGACCCTGTGTACCTTACAAGCACACCCGTTATCATCGTGGTTATAGCAAAAAGATAAACCCATAAAGGTATACCCTCATTGCGGAAGCTTCCTTTTTGTAAAAACCTATAGGTGAAGATGAGAGCACCCAAGATTATCATAGACTCATAGATATGGAAAGATTCCAAAAGCATGTGGGATACATACTTTAAATTGGGAGCTTCTGATTTTATCATCTTCATGCCCGTAAGGGCGGCAGATAGGGTAAAGATAAGAGCTATGGCGGAGGAGATCTTTGCAGACCTTGGGGAAGCCTTGTATTTAAACCATACAAAAAGAAAAGTAAGGAAGACAAATATGCCTGCAAGGCCGCTTACTGTTCTGTGCCCCATTTCTAACTTGGCGGATGTCTCCTTTGGAAGCTGGAAGTTCCCATAGCACAGGGGCCAATCGGGACAGGCAAGCCCCGAGTCGGTAGACCTTACGACACCACCCCATATCATAACTATGTAAGTAAAAAGTATGGCAAGACCCAAAAATAGCCTTAGCATAATGGTAATAAATTATACCTAAATTACACACTGGGCGAAAAATTGTATGTAGGAGCTCATCGGCATAAGCTCCAAAAATACTACAAAAAATATTGGTACACATTTACAAACACCATTGGTCAAAATTCAACTGGGGACCGTAGGGGCGTATTGCATAAGCCCTTGGAACGGGTGAATTTTTAAATAATTTCAAAAACCAAACCTGCACCCACAAAAATTATGGACCTTAGGCTATTATAAACTTAGAGGGAGCTTTTCCTTAGGGGAAAAGGGCAGCGTTCTTTAGTCCAAGTATTTCCTCAAAGCCCATTAAAAGATTAAAGTTCTGCACTGCTTGGGAGGAGGCACCTTTTCCAAGGTTGTCTATAACACTTATTATCTCAAGAGTAGAACTTTTATCATCGTAATAACAGAATATAAAGCACCTATTGGTTCCTGATGCGTATTTTATATGAGGTGGTTCATCCATAACAACCACAAAGGGCTCTTCCTTATAAGCTTCCCTATAAAGTTCTCTGTAGTTTAGCCTTTCAACCTTTATATAGACCTTTGACATCATGCCCCTTACCAGGGGTACCACCTGCGGAGTAAATCTAACCTTTATTTCTTTACAGGATATTCTTTTTATTACATCCTCCATCTCCGGTGTGTGGCGGTGTTTTTCTACAGAGTAGGCAAAGGCGTTGCCTTCCATCTCCGGATAGTGAAACCTTTGGGCAGTTTTTCTGCCTGCGCCAGAAACTCCCGATAGGGCATCCACTATTACACTATCAAACTCTATTCTTTCCTTAAGCAGAGGATACAAAGCCAACAAGGTAGCTGTGGGATAGCATCCGGGGTTTGCAACAAGCCTTGCCTTTTTTATATCCTCACGAAAGATCTCAGGAAGGCCATAAGAGGCCTCTTGTAAAAGATGGGGATATTTATGTTCAAAGCCGTAGTACTCCAGATAGCATTTTGGGTCTTTTATTCTATAAGCTCCAGAAAGGTCTATAACCTTCTTTCCTCGACTTAAAAGCTGGGGCACTAATTCAAGGGAAGCTTCATGGGGAAGGCACAGAAAAGCAAGGTCAAAGTCTTCATGGGGCTCTTCCGAAAGGTATTTATTACCAAGGCAAGTTTTTTCAAAAAAAGGAAAGATCTCTCCAAGTTTTCTGTTGGCATAAGACTGCGACGTTAAAGATACTACCTTTACCCTTGGATGGTTTAAAAGAATTCTAAGGAGCTCGGTGCCCGTGTAGCCCGTGGCACCGTAAAGGCATACCCTTACCTCTTGCTCCATCTGTAGGCTTTTCTTGCCTTCATAAGGCCGTATTTCTTCCTTTCCTTCTCTCTTGCATCTCTCTTGAGAAGCCCAGCCTTTTTAAGGGTGCCCCTTAAGTCTGGATTGTATTTTAACAATGCTTTTGCTATTCCATACATTATGGCTTCTGCCTGACCGCTTATTCCTCCCCCACTGACTGTTGCGTATATTCCAAAGCGTCCTTCAAGCCCTGTAAGTCTTATGGGATATAGGACTTTGTTGTATAGGGTTTCCCTTTGAAAATATTGCTTTAGGTGGTACTCTTTACCTGTCTCTTTTACTTTAACTATCTGCTTATCTGTTCCCTTTAAAAGCCATACCCTTGCTACCGCTTCCTTCCTTCTACCTGTGCCATAAAAGGAGTTATCAAAGCCTATCTTAAAGTCTTTGAGTCTTACTATCATCCTTCAACCTCCAACACTTTTGGTCTTTGGGCTATATGGGGATGTTCTGAACCTTTATAGACCTTTAACCTCTTTAGCATCCTATGCCCCAACCTGTTCTTTGGAAGCATCCTCTTTACCGCCAACCTTATAACCTCTTCCGGCTTGCTTTGGATCATCTCCTCTAAGGTCCTTTCCTTTAGCCCGCCGGGATAATTGGTATGAAACTGATATTTTTTCTGCTGTGGTTTTTTGCCCGTAGCCACGATCTTTTCTGCGTTCAACACTATCACAAAATCCCCGCAATCCACATCTGGCTGGTAATAGGGCTTATGCTTCCCCATAAGTACCTTTGCTATTTGGGAAGCCACCCTTCCAAGAACCTTTCCTTCTACATCTACCACCCACCAATCTCTTACTACATCCTCTTTTCTAACATGGTAAGTTTTCATCCTTCTTCTCCTAAGGGTTTACTTTCAGAAATATCTATTATAACATATCTCACCTTTCCGCCTGCAATTTATAGCCACCCTCCATCCAACCCTCTGGGTAGTACCAGTCCCTAAAGTAGGTATATCCTAAACTCCTTAGTATTGAACCAAGCCTTGTTTCCTCTGGGCTTTTTCCCGATTTTAACTCCAAAAAGGTTTCTTTATCCTCGTAATATTCTATGAAAACCCTTCTAAAATACTTAGATATTATCCCATA
>JBKBRK010000004.1:34008-40343 GCA_046292245.1 Aquificaceae bacterium | reverse complement strand
ATTGTTTAACACGCTAACGAGAAATCCCTTTTATTGGTAGCGCAGGTATCCCTGCGTAAGAACTGCTCTATGGTTTTATAAATGTAGTTTTCACTAAGCGCCTTTTATAAATGAATTATATTATTCAACATGGAGAGTATAGCAAAAAAACTCAGTTTAACGGAAAAGGTTCTAAGCTTTTTACTTTTACTTTTAGCCCTTTCTTTTGTCTACGACCTTTCCAAGGTAGATCCCCTTTTGAGGGATGGACTTCTCCAGAAAAGGGATTTAAAAACACTTTCTACAAGACCAATTAAAAATGTTTTGGTGCTAAAAAAAGATGGAAGGGTAGAAGTGGAAGACCTTTCCAGGGTTTCTTTAAAAAGCCTTGCGGAAGATGACAAGGTATTATACGTGGAAGCTCCAAAGAATCTTAGACTACGTGATGATGTAAGCTTTAACTCTTCTTATGCCCTTTGGGGTAATGGAAATCAAAGTATATACGTAAATTCCAACAACTTCTTTGGGTATATAAGGGGTGGTATTGTTAATGCTCAAGGCTGTATCTTGCAAGGTAGTTATTTTTACTGTAATTCACCAGCAAACATAAATGTTCTTTCCAATGGAGATTTTAGGCTTATACTTGGAGGACAGTCTTTACAGGCATCTCAGATAAGCGGAGGAAATGCCAAGTATTTGGTGGGCACAAAAGCTACCTCAAGCTCAAAAACAGGCGCAGGTGTAATAGTGGGGGTGATAGACACAGGCATAAACTTTTGCCATCCAGCCTTTAGAAAGCCCAACGGAACTACAAGGATTTTGTATTTTAAAAGCTATAATGGTATAGAGTTAAACTCCGCTCAGATTAATCAAAAAATACAGCAGGGTGATTGCAACTACGACTATCATGGTCATGGTACGGCGGTGGCAGGCATAGTGGGTGGATACTGGTCAAGCACAAGGTACAACAGCCAAGCAAAAGATGTAGAGTTTATCATATATCAAACAGAACTTACAACTGTGGGTTTGATAATTGGCTTGGACTACATAAAACAAAAGGCTCGAGACCTTGGAAAGCCGGCGGTGGTGAATATCTCTTTGGGAGGGCATGATGACCCTCATGACGGAAAGTCTCCCTTTGACGGGGCAATAGACCAAAGAGTTGGAGAGGGCTTTATAATTGTGGCAGCTGCTGGGAACGAAGGAGATAAGCGCATCCATGCCCGTGTGGTCTCCAGCTCCGGGGATGTGGGTATGGTCTATGGTGACAATGAGTTTTATATAAATGGCTGGTACGATGGAAGTTCCTCTTATAGAATAGGTGTATGTAATAACTCCTCTTGTGTTTTTGCAAGTCCTGGAGAGGATATAAGCGGTAGCATAGGCACCAATTGTGTGGTGAGAATAATAAACGACAATTTAACAAGACCTTACAACGGGGACAAGGAAGTCATCGTAATGGGTCAATGTAGTATATCCCCTCTAACTTTAAAAGTGGAGCGTGTAAGTGGTTCTGGAAAGATAGACCTTTGGATGGTAGAGGATGGGGAATTTACAAGCCACTATATACCCGATGGCTTTGGTGGTTATATGCTTACCGTAGGCACACCTGCCACTGCATCAAAGGTTATAGCGGTGGGAGCCATAGGGGGCGATCCTGGAAATTCACGCTTTGATAACTATGGAAAGATAGCCTTTATTTCTTCTCGAGGTCCCACAAGGGACGGAAGGCTAAAGCCAGAGATGGTCGCCAGCGGCTTTTTTGTATGCACTCCTAATGCCTATTATGATCCAAACTCAAACCCTAACTTCTGCGGACAAGGTGGCTATTATTGGCCCAAAGCGGGCACTTCCCTTTCTGCGCCCGTAGTATCCGCCTTGGTGGCTATGTATCTACAGAACAATCCCAATGCAACGCCCCAGGAGATAAAAAACTGGCTTATATCCAACGCAGTTTACGATGTGGAAGGGAGTGCTCCTAATGTAGCTTATGGTTATGGAAAGGCAATTTGGAGTGATAGCCCACCAGTTCAAAATGGTGGAAGTAATAGCCCTGGAATAAACGCTCCAACCGGTGGGGGCGGCGGTGGCTGCTCCATGGGAGCGCAAAATCCTTTAAATGCCCTTTTATGGCTACTGCTACCCCTTTATATCCTTACAAGATTGTGCTCACGTAAAAGATGGTGGTTTAATGTGCAGGGGCCCGTTAGCATAAGCCCTTACAAAAAGTAAATATTTTTACTCTAAAGTTTAAAATTACAACACAAACTCATTTTTGTACCAGCGCCCCTTTTACTTTCCACCTTCATAGACATACCACTCTTTTTGGCTATAAGCTTTACTATATAAAGACCAAGTCCAGAACCTTCTTTGTGGTTTGCTTCTCTGTAAAAAAGTTCTCCAGCTTTTTCTGGGTGTTCCATACCAATACCTTCATCCTCCACTACTATACAACCTTGCTTATAATAAAGGCTTATGCGTGCTCCTTTTTCCGTGTAATTGTAGGCATTTTCTATTAAGTTTCTCAAAGCCAGCTTAAAATACTCTTTATCCACCTCTATCTTAACATCTTCCGATAGGTAATCTACGATAAATCTTCTATCTTCTCTAATAAACTCGTACTCTTCTTCTATCTCTGCAAAAATCTGATTTATGCTCACCTTCTCCCTTTTAAGGGGCATCTGGGATTCAAGCCTCATTATAGTGGTAAGCTGGGTTATAAGTCTTTCCATCTTTTCCGTTTGAGTTAATAGCCTTTGGTATATTTCCGTAAGTTTATCCTCTTTATAGGCACCCATTTGCAAAAGCTCCACCTGTCCCTTTATGTAAGCCAAGGGGGTCTTCAAAGAGTGGGTTATGTTCCTGATAAACTCCCTCTGCCAAAGTATAATACCCCTTAGCCTTTCCACCATGTTAGCATAGGCTTTTTCCAAAAGCCCAAACTCGTCTTTCCTTCCACTGGGCTTTATTTCCACATCAAAATTTCCCCCTGAAAGGGCTTCCGAGACCCTTCTTAGGTAATCCAAAGGTTTTAGAAGTCTACCAAAAAGAAAAACTGCCAGCATGGAAGCAGGGATAGAAATAACGACCACCAAAATACCACTAAACATAAATATGTATCTTTCTACTTTTTCTATCCTGTCCAACTTCCCAACAAGGATAAGCTTATAATCTCCAATATCTTTAACCACATAGGCGTACTCTTTGTATATACCCTTATTTGATTTAAGTATGTGTTTTATATCTTCTTCCTTTATATCTGGCAGCTCGCCATCTAAAAAGCTTTCCCTGTTTATAACTTTACCCTTCTTATTTAGCAAAATATTTGTTATTTCTCGTGAAACTGCTTCTTCAGAGAGAAGTTTTGTATAATGATGGGGGTTTTTGTAGTAGCTTTTGTAAAAATCTATTACAGGATTGATCTGATATTCTACATAATCAATAGCGTATTCATAAAGAGTGTGCCTAATTATAAAAATACCAAAAAAGGAGATCAAAAAGACGCTAACAAGGTAAAGACAGAGGAAAAGTAAAAAAACTTTAACCTTGATTGACATCAGATATCATATACCCGTATCCCCTTACCGTTTTTATCAATCTATGGTCCTTGTCCCCCAGTTTAGACCTCAGGTTTTTTATATAAACATCCACCACGTTAGAACCCTCATTGGAATAACCTCCCCAAACTTTCAAGTATATCTCCTCCCTGCTTATTGCCGAATTAGCCCTTTCTGCCAAAAGCTTCAAAAGGTTAAACTCTTTCTGAGTGGTGTGTATTTTGTCTCCCTTGTAATAAACCTCAAGAGATCTAAGCCTTATCTCCAAGTCGCCAACCCGCAATACATCCACGCCTTCCCTCTTGTACCTTCTAAGCACAGCCCTAACCCTTGCCACAAGCTCTTTAAAGGAAAAGGGTTTGGTTATATAATCATCAGCCCCCGCAGAAAGCCCTTCTACCTTATCCTCCACTTGGGATTTTGCAGTAAGCATAACTATGGGTACCTCTTTAACTTCCCTTAGCCTTTTACACACCTTTATACCATCCATCTTTGGAAGCATAATGTCCAAAAGGATCAACTGATAATCTCCCTCCATAGCCTTCTTTATGGCAGTAAACCCGTCTTTTACCCAATCCACGAGAAAGCCCTCGTGGGTAAGACCTTCCTTTAAAAGCTGCCCCAATGACTGGTCATCCTCTACAAGTAAAACCTTCATGCTCCCACATACTTAATATACTCCTCTATCTGGAGAATTTTTAATACTTCCCTGTAAGGGCTCAAACCCATCTCTAATTCTTTCTCAAACTTTTCCTTACCCAATAATCCATAGCTTAGATCCGAGAGAAAATTCAATAGCTCGGAAACTTCTTTACTATCTTTTGGCATTTTTCTATACAATATAACCTCATCTTGATGTTTAAAAATTTCTGACGATGACAGTTTTGAAAGAACCTTTTGGCTAAGATGCCCTGCATACTTTAATATTAACCTATACAATACGTTAATCAAAAATAGTTGGGCTATATCTTTTATATTATCCATAGGTTGGTAAAAAACTACATCAATCCATGAAAGTCTATTCAAAGATAATTTTCTAACAATTCTTAGATCATCCGTCTTTTCTTTAAGTATTCCCACAAGGTTTCCATCTTTATACAAAACATACTCCTTAACATCCAAGGCATTTACTATTATTGCACCGCTTTTACCTTCTGTATTCATTGTCATAAGAACCTTTCCCATCTCCAAGAAATCAATAGACAGGCTGCTTATAACCTTATTTTCTGAGTGTTTAAGCATCATCAGATCAAGAAAGCTTTGTGGTATTTTTATTATGTTTAATGTACATCTCTTTGCATTTATTAGAAGGTCAAAGATATAAGGATCATAAGGATAAAGAGCAGAAACTTTACCAAATTTGTAATATATTTCATAGTTAAAGTTTTCTCCCTTTATATCTATCAACCCTGTGAACTTACTAAGTATAAGACTTTCAAGAAGTGTAATAAGGTTTACTTTCTCCACTTCTATTTTTTTAATAAAATACTCTATTTCTACACTTTCTCCATAGGCTTCCGAGCTTTGAAACTTATCTATATCTAAATTACCCTGAGAAAAAAGTTTATTTAAGCACCTTATTTCTTCAAGCAAGCCTTTATCGGAGGATATAAGGATTTCATATACACTCTTATTCTTATAGAAATCACTTTCTGGAAAATCCTTCACAACCTTTACCAACGCCAAAGGCGTTATAACCTTTTCCATAAGTTTATTCAATTCTTGATTTACAAGCTGTAGTTGTAAAACTAATTCCTCTGCAGATATGGGCTCTTCAAGTGTTATTAAATCCTTTGTATTATCTTCCTTGAAGGTAAAAAAAGCCTCTGGATTATTCATAAATTCAGAAAGCTGGTAAAGAAGAAGGGACATTCTGTTAAATTTTCCAACCTTTTCATCCGTAGGAGATTTAAAACCCTTTACCAAGCTTTTATCCACGTAAAGGGATGCCGCTTTAGCACTTAAAAAGATATTCAACAGTCCCCTTTTGTTAAATAGGCATCCGTTTAATAGGTCTACCAAGTCTTGTTTTGAAGACAGATACCCCGATATCATAGCAACATCTTCTCTATTTTTGATACAAGTATATTCTCAAGAGTCTTGAAGGTTTCTAAAACTCCTTCTCCCCTTATAGCTATGGCGGATATGGAAGGGTGTTTATCAAAGTTTATATGTTTCTCCAGCTCTTGATAGCTAAGAGCATTTGGAAGATCCATCTTATTGTACTGAAAAACCAAGGGCACATCTTCCAATCTTTTACCGATACGCAAAAGGTCTGTTTTTAATAAATTGTAAAAGTTGATATTTTCCGCAATTTTTTCCCTTTGAGAATCTACAACAAAGATCAATCCATCAACACCCCTAAGAACTGTAAGCCTTATATCCTTGTATATGTTTTGTCCAGGGATGGTATACAGAGCAAAGGAAATAGTATGGTCGTTCAATTTTATCTTCTTTGTGGCAAAGTCAAAGACTAAGGTCTTTTCTTCTGCGGTATCAAGCTTTAAAAGGTCTAAGCCTTCTCTTTGAGAAAGCTTCTCAAGGTTTGTGGTTTTCCCCGACTGGGCTATTCCATAATAGACAACCTTTAGCTTTATCAGCTTCTTTTCAACGTCTATTAACATCTATACCCTCCTTAACTTTATTTCTCCCCATCTCAAACATCCAACGCATAGGACCTCATACCTATTATAAACCTTACCGCAGGAGCATTCAAAAGCTTTTAGAAATTCCCAGAGACTTTGCAAGCAATACTTATCCTCTTTTCTGTGAGATACAGCACTGTGTAAAAGGGCTTTT
>JBKBRK010000004.1:0-34000 GCA_046292245.1 Aquificaceae bacterium | reverse complement strand
TTTTAGAAATTCCCAGAGACTTTGCAAGCAATACTTATCCTCTTTTCTGTGAGATACAGCACTGTGTAAAAGGGCTTTTATAGGAATGGATATTTTTTCTTCAAGTTCTTTTGCCTTACTAAAAAGGTTTAGCTTTATATAAACCAAAGCTAAGATATCTGGGGATATACGGTCTGCTTTACTTTGGATAAGGTCAAAAAGCTTGGTGAGGGCTGTTTCCTCTCCCAAAAGGTTCCAAATTATCTCTTCGTGATAATTTAGGGAGAAGGCTTTTTCCAAATGTTTTCCTGCATCCTTAAGCTTGTCCTGAGAAAGAAGATGCTTTATATATATGCTGTAAACAAAGGGAGTTGGATATAGGTCTATAGCCTTTTCAATGAATTTTTCTTCACCACTTACCAGATAAGCCTTTGTCATGATTTCCGCCTTTATTCTCTTTTGATGGTCTTTTTCCCACTTTTCACATAGTTGCAAAACCTTCTCTTGGTATTCAAGAGCATATTGCCAATCCCCCTTAAGGGCATAAAAGTTTCTCAAGCCCTTTAAAGCTTTTAGGTTTTCTTCATCCTGAGAAAGAGCCTTTTTAAATTCTTCCTGAGCTTCTTCCTTCCCTTCTTTTAATAAGACTTCTCCCACCAAGGCAGGGCTTATTGAGCTGTATGCTTTTATGTCCTCCATCTTCCCTTGTTTTTTCAAAGCTTCTATGACAAGAACTTCAATACCACTTATAGACCTTACAAGCCCCTTTAAAACACCTTCCGCCTTGCTTACATAACCTCTGGAATATTCCTTTAGCCCCTTCTCTACAAGGTGAAGCTTTCTTTTCAAGAAGGCCTCTTTAAAGACGAAGTAAAGGGAAGGAATAATAAAACCTACGGCAAAGGAAACAAGCAAAAGGACAAAAAGGGGCATTTTATAAACTTGGTATAGAAAGTTTACCTCCACATAGCCCGAGTTTTGAGCCACAAAAAGTAGAAAGACAACGAGTATTAAAAGAGTTATAAGGAGCTTAATTAAGGTCATAGACTAACCCTCTCTGCCGAAGAATAAAGCCATTCAAGGTCATAATATTCCCTCCATTCTTTAAGGAATATATGTACTATTATATCAGTAAAATCAAGAAGTATCCAGTTGGCTTCCTCTTCACCCTCTACATGGTCTGGCTTTATACTCCTTTTTTCAAGTTCTTCAAGAAGATACTTAACTAAGGCTCTGGCATGTACAGGCGAGTTGGCAGTGGCTATAAGAAAGTAATCTGCTATGTTGGTATGCTTTGAAACATCCAAAATCACTATATCTTCTGCCTTTTTGTCCTCCAAAAGATCTTTTAGAGTTTTTAACAACCTCTTGCTATTTTGCATATCCTTTTAACATTCTATAATAATTGTTTTCACCATAGGTTTCTCTATAGACCTCCATAAGTCTTAAGCCCTCCTTGTAGCTTTCTTCCGCAATATTTTTCCATCTTTCAATTTCCGCCTTTAGAAAATCTATTCTCTTTTGAATTGCCCTTTTATCCTCCTCCGATTTTGCGGACCTTTTCTCCTTTTCCGCATCCTCTATCCACTTTTTGTATTTATCTTCTTGTTTTTTAGCCTGTTTTTTCACTAAAAGAAGAGACTTTATATACCTATAGAAAACCTCTGCTTCGGAGATCTGCTCTGGATAATTTATCAAAAGGTTTTTGTATCTTAGGGATGCGGAATAGTGATAGCCAAAGTCCTCGTAAAACCTTCCTATGAGATATTCATGCTTTGCCAACTTGCTTTGGGCCTTGTCTATAAGTTCCATAACTTTGTCCCCATAGGGGCTGTTGGGGTACTTTGTCAAAAAATCCTTTGCCTTGTCTATGGCTTTTAGGGTATAGCTTTGGTCTCTGTAGGCATCGGGGGCAACCTTCATATAACTATCCACAAGCATAAAGTAAGCCCTTTCCGATTCTGGACCTTCTGGGTAGTAGAAAAGAAAGTCTTCTAAGTAAACCACGGCGTTAATGTAGTCTTTTTTAAGGTAGTAGCTCTCCGCTATGGCATACTTTGCGGATTTTATCTCTTGGGGTGTCAGATTTTCAAGGTATTTAAGGGCTTCCGATAGCCTTGATATGGCTTCCCCGTAATCCTTTCTTGTATAGGCGGACATTCCTTGAGAATAGGTTTCAAGGGCAAGCTTTTCCCTCTTTTCTTCTGTCATTTTGGCGCATCCAACTATAAATACAAGTATAAAAACCAAAAGCTTATTCATGGCTCACGCTAAAGCTGTTTATATCTATTTGATGACTCTTTTTAAAGCGTATAGAGGTAAAACTCCTTTTCTGAAGAAGTCCCTTAAGAGTTTTGTACCTAAGGGGGCTAACGTGGATCTCTAAACTTTTATAGGGTTGGCTCCTTAGCTCCCTTTCAATTTCAAACAGGAAAAGGGTAGAAGATTTTATATAACCTTTGCCAGAACAATAGGGGCAAGGTTCTGTAAGTAGCTTGATGATACTTCTGCCTGTCCTTCTTCTTGACATTTCAAGTATGCCAAGCTTAGTAAAGCCATGTATGGTTATATTACAGATATCCTCCTCAAAGGCCGATTTCATACTCTTAATTATAAGCTCCCTGCTTTCTGGTTTCTCCATATCTATAAAGTCTATTAAAATTATACCGCCTAAATCTCTAAGGATTATATGCCTTGCTATTTCCTTTACCGCCTCTAAATTGGTTTTTAAGGCATTCTCCTCGTGGCACGATCCCGTTGGGTCTCCGCTGTTTACGTCTATTATGGTAAAGGCTTCTGTCTCTTCTATGGTTATATAGCCGCCACTTTTTAGCCAAACCACCCTATTTAGTGCAAGCCTTAGGCTATCATAAAGCCCATATCTATGTATGTATGGGGTGAGGTCTTTTACGTGGATGTTTCTTTTTATCAATTCGGGCTCAAAATATTCCAAAAAGGAGGCTATCTCTTTCCATATTGTGGGGCTATCCGAGATAATTTCCTCCATACCGTACCAATGATCTCTGATGAGCCTTATATAAGAGGGTGGTTCTTCCAATATAATTTGGGGCTTTCTTAGAGTTTTACTTTTCTTTTTGATCCACTGCCATAAATTCCTTAGTTTTTCCAGCTCTTCCTTCAGATCTTGGTGTTTTGCCTTTATAGCAGCGCTTCTAAGTATAACACCCTCCTCTTGAAGCTCTCCCTCCAACAAAGCACACAATCGTTCCTTATCTTCTGTATTTAACTTAGTGGAACACTTTAGCTCCTTCCCCTTTGGAAAATAAATCATGTATTTACCAACTAACTTTATTCTGGTGGTCAACTTAGCCCCCTTTTCTCCCTCCGGCTCTCTTACCACCTGGACTATTACACTATCTCCCACCCTGTACTTTTCGCCCTTTAATGGAAGAAAGGCATCCTTTCTAATGCCAATATCCACAAAGACGCCATCCATACCCTTGGCCAGCCTTTTAACCTTTCCCTTAAAGATACTATCGGTAAGCTTTTTGGCGCCTTTTTCCTCTACACATATTTTATACACACTATCTTCTTTTACCAAAAAGGACAAAACCAAGCTATCATCGGAAAGGATTACCAACCTTTTGGGCATCTACTCTATTATAACCTTACTCCAACCAAGAGATTCATTTGCCAGTCGGGCAATGTGTAGAGGCTTGTCAGCACACGCTCCTACAAGGAAATTTTTCACCAAGCGTACACCTTTAAGTTATACCCTCCTCTTCGTCCTCATGAAGCTTATATATAAGACTATCGGTGAGGGCGATCCAAGAGGCTTCTATTATGTTTTCCGATACGCCCACCGTTCCCCACTTTCTGCTTCCGTCTGTTGATTCTATCAGAACTCTAACCTTTGCCTTTGTCCCTTCCGATTCATTTACTATCCTAACCTTGTAATCTATAAGCTGCACTTCCTTTAGACTTGGATAAAACTCTTCAAGGGCTTTTCTTAGGGCTCTGTCCAAGGCGCTAACAGGCCCGTTCCCCAACGCAGCAGTGTGCTGTTTAACATCCCCTACAAAAAGTCTAACGGTTGCCTCGGAGACAGGTAAAATGTCCCCCATCCTCTTGGCTATAAGTACACGGTAGGCGTCAAGGTTAAAGTAATCTCTTACCAACCCAAAATGCCTTTTGCAAAGAAGCTCAAAGGAAGCCTCCGCCGCCTCAAAGTGATAGCCTTCTTTTTCTAATTCCTTTATCTTTTCTAATAGTTTCACAATTTCTGGTGATCTTTCATCTACCTGTATGCCCATCTCCTTAAGCTTGTGTATAAGATTGCTCCTTCCAGAAAGGTCTGATACGGTTATCTTTCTCTTGTTGCCTACAAGGCTTGGGTCTATGTGCTCGTATGTACCGCTATGCTTCATGACCGCAGAAGCATGTACGCCTGCCTTGTGAGCAAAGGCACTTTCTCCCACGTAGGGCATATTCTTAGGTAGGGGCATGTTGGATATTTCCGAAACAAAATGGCTAAGTTCTGTAAGCCTTTTTAAGCTCTCTTCTGGCAAAACCTTGTACCCCATCTTTATCTGTAGGTTTGGTATTATGGAGCATAGGTTGGCGTTTCCTGTCCTTTCACCTATACCGTTTATGGTGCCGTGCACCTGCCTTGCTCCTGCCATTATAGCCATCAAAGAGTTGGCAACTGCATTGTCAGAGTCGTTATGGGCATGAATGCCTATGTTTGCATTGGAAAAGGCCTCTTTTACCTTTTTTGTTATCTCGTAGATTTCATAGGGCAGACATCCACCGTTGGTGTCGCAGAGGACTATCCAGTCGGCACCGCCTTCGAGGGCAGACTTTAACACTTCAAGGGCATACTGAGGGTTGTTTTTGTATCCATCAAAGAAGTGTTCTGCGTCAAAGATGACTTCTTTCACGTGCTTTTTTAAAAAGCTTATTGATTCATAAACCATAGAGAGGTTTTCCTCAAGGGTACTCTTTAAAGCCTCCAAAACATGAAAGTCCCAGCTTTTACCAAAAATGGTTATAGTTTGTGTACCAGATTTTATAAGGTTTTCAAGCTGTGGGTCTTCTTCTGCCCTTTTGCCGGGCCTTCTTGTAGAACCAAAGGCTACTATCTTTGTATGTACAGGCTTGTACTTTTTTAACCTTTCAAATAGTACCGTGTCCTTTGGATTTGCCCCTGGCCAACCACACTCTACATAGTCTATGCCAAACTCATCCAGTTTTTGTAGTATGCGCAACTTATCCTCTATGGAGAAATTTACACCCTCGGCTTGTGATCCATCTCTTAAGGTGGTGTCATAAATGAAAACCTTTTCCATAGTATAAAATATATACGCTGAGTGAGAAATTCCCTTTGCAAAGGGAATAAGAAGCCTTATGGTAGAGGGGAGCGTAAGGCTAAATTAGGGTTGGTTGATGAGATAGTCCTTAGAAAATTTTTAAGTATCCCATTGGAGGGCTTTATCTAAATCTTAATTTCCTTGGCTGTTCCTTGCTCTTTTTTCTTAGTTCTTCAAAGTCCGCAGTTGTTTCTATCTGTGGCAGTCTAAGGGCTTTTACGCTTTCCTGGAAGGCTCTTTCAAGGTCGTAGGCTTTAAAGTTCTTTATATAGTCGGGAAGTTTATTGTATTCTTCGTTTTTTAAGGCTTCTATTAGTTCTATGGCATGTGGCGATAGCTTAAGCTCCTCTGTATCAACCTTATCTACACCAAACCTGTAAAGTCCAGCCAATAGAACCGCCTCGTGGTAGCTGATAGAATAGTTCTCCTTTTCTTGTTTTTTCCCCACTTTTACGAGTTTTTCCTGCAAGCTGGTTATGGGTAGAGAGGTTAGTTGGGAGATTTCCTTTAAAAGCTCATACCTTTTTACGCCGTCGGGTATAAAGCTGCAAAAGTAGAGAAGGTCCTCAAAGGCTTCCCTATCCTTTTCTTTTAGCTTTTCCAATAGGTAGGTTTCTATGCGAGGAGCACTTTTTAAAAGGTTTTTAAGGAGGTCTGGTTCCTTTCTTACAAAGGAATCGGGATCTTCTCCTTCGGGAAGGTATGCCACCCTTACTTCCATACCCTCCGCTAAAAGGTAGGGCGTTGAGGACCTTATCGCCTTCCTCCCCGCTTTATCTCCATCATAAAGCAGTAAAATCCTATTGGAGAGTTTTGAAAGTATTTTGGCATGTTCCTCTGTTAGGGCAGTGCCAAGAGGTGCCACGCAGTTTCTTATACCCTCTTGCCAAAGGCTTATCAGGTCAAAGTAGCCCTCAACCACTATTATCTCTCCCTCCTCCTTTATGTAATCCTTAGCCTCGTATAAACCAAAAAGGGTAGACCTCTTTTTAAAAACCTCCGATTCTGGGGAATTTACATACTTGGGGTGGCTTCCATCCAGGCTTCTACCTCCAAAAGCTATAACATTCCCTTTTACATCCCTTATGGGTATAACAAGGCGATTCCTGAAAAGATCTCTGTATATGCCCTCCTCTATCTTTACAAGGTTTGCGCTTTTTTCATAAACCTCCAAAAGGTTTTCCTCTTTTAGAAGGCTTACAAGTTTCTCCGTGTTGCCTCCAAAGCCCATAAGGAATTTGCCTATGGCTTTTGAGCTTATTCCTCTACCTTGTAGGTACTCCAAGGCTTTTGAGTTTCCTCTTAACTCCCTATGGTAATAGTCCGCTACTCTTTGAAGGGCAAGCAACAGCTGGCTATTCTTTTCCTTTCTTTTTAGCTTTATGGGTATTTTATACTTTTGTGCCAATATCTCTACCGCTTCCCAATAATCTACATTCTCATACAAGGATACAAACTTTACCGCATCACCCCCCACTCCACAACCAAAGCATTTAAATATGCCCTTTGAGGGTGATATGTAAAAGGAAGGTGTATCGTCGGGATGGAAGGGGCATCGTGCGGTGTAGTTGTTGCCCACCCTCTTTAGCTCTATGTAAGAGGATATTACATCCACTATGTCTATCTTGTTCAAAAGGTCTTTCAGGGAGGGCATAGGGTATAAATTTAATTCAAAGGAGGTTTACTATGGCAAGGTTTGTAAAATTTACAGAAAAAGGTCCCCATAAGCTTTCCGTCGGTGAAGAGACCTACTATATATGCCAATGTGGTCTTTCTAAGAAATTTCCCTTTTGCGATGGATCCCACAAAAGGGCAAAGGATGAAAAGGAAGGAAAGATATATATCTACGATGAATCGGGAAGAGTAGAAATAACCATAGATGAGCATAGTCATAAACCTTCCCCTTGAAAAGGGCTACTAGGGGGCTATCATATACATAAGAAAACTTTGAAAGGAGGTAGTAATATGCAAAAGGTATCTTTTAACTTCTTTGCCACAGAGAAGGCTGTCCAGGAGGTTCTAAGGATAGCTCAGGAGAACAACATAACGGAACCCATCCTGAGAGTAAGGGTTGTGCCCGGTGGATGCTCTGGCTTCCAGTATGCCATGGGTTTTGACGACACCATAGAAGAGGGCGACAACGTTTTTGAATTTGGAGGTCTAAGGATAGCCATAGATCAATTTTCCATGCCCTATGTTAATAACGCAGAGCTTGATTATGTGATGGACTTTATGGGCGGTGGATTTACCATAAGGAACCCTAACGTAAGCGGTTCTTGTGGTTGCGGTAGCTCCTTCTCCTGCGGATAAACCTTAATTGCCCCCGCCGGGGGCTTTTATAACCTTTATCTTCACGTATTCAGGCTCAACCTTTTCCACATATATCAGAAATCTTGTTATATTCTTAACTTCCACCCTTAGGGTGTATTCTCCCTCTTTGATGCCCTTTACGTTTACACCAACCTGTATCCTTTCTAATGCTTCCTCAGGTACAAACCTTTCCATAGCTTGCAGTCTCACCCTTGCCCTTTTGTTTTCCAATCTGTAAGTGTATCCTTCTTCTTTATTGAACACTTCTATAGGTCTTTCAAGCCTTACGGGAACCCTTGCGCCAAGGTTAAGTATAGACCAAAGGGATATGCCTAAGAATAAAGCCAGAAGCTTATACTGCCAATCTTTAAGTATTAGATCTCTAAGACCTTTCAACCTTTAACTCCTTCAAGAGTATTTCCTTTAAGATCTCAGGGTCAAGGTTCCTTTGCAGTTTGCCACCCACTGCTAAGGATATCTCTCCAGTTTCTTCGGAAACCACTACGCATATGGCATCGCTTTCCTCGGATATGCCAAGGGCGGCGCGGTGCCTTGTTCCATACTTCTTAGGCAGTTGCGCAGACTTGGAAAGGGGAAGAATACAGGAAGCATACAAGACCCTATCTCCTCTGATTACCACCGCACCATCATGAAGGGGGGTAAGGGGGTTAAATATGGTAATAAGGAGTTCAACAGAAACAATGCTGTCTATAAGCACGCATCCCTCCACTATACCTTCCACGCTTTGACCCCTTTCTATAACTATAAGCCCTCCTATCTGTCTGTCGGATAGAAAGGAAACAGCCCTTACTATCCTTTCCACAACTCTCTCCTCCACGGGTTTTATAACAGACAGACCTGTCCTTTGACCTAATCTACTCAAAGCCTTCCTTATTTCAGGTTGAAAGATGACAACAAGGGAAAAAAGTCCCACAGTCCATAACTTTTCAAAGACCCAAGAAAGGGTTCTAAGCCCCATAAGTTCTGCAAAAAGCCAAAAGCTTGCCAATATAACCAATCCCTTAAAGATCTGTAATCCCTTTGTTATACGCAGAAAGTAGAGAATCCCATAAAAAAAGACAGAAACCATCAGTATATCCAAAAGATCCTTCCAAGAGAATATCCTAAGTATTTCCCAGCTAAAATTCATCGTAGGTCCTTATGGTATCAAGAAGGGCTAAAAACTCCCTTGTCTCTTTTACATCATGAACCCTTACTATATGGGCACCCTTGATAACAGCAGGAGCCAAGGCGCCCAAACTTCCGTATAGCCTTTCAACAGGCTCTGTTTTTTTCTTCAAAAGCCCCTCCATAACTATACCAATAAAGGATTTTCTTGAAACCCCCACAAGCAAAGGAAGACCAAAAAGGCGCAATTCTTCAAACCTTTTTAGGATCTCCACATTATGCTCAGGAAGCTTTCCAAAACCGATGCCGGGATCAAGTATAGCTTGACCTTTATAACCTGTAGTCTGTAGCTCTTTAAGCCTTTCATTAAACCACGATAGTATCTCCTCCATTACGTCTTCATAAACTATGGGCATTTCTTTCCAAGTTTCTGGCTTGCCCTTTATATGGGTGATAACATAGGGGCAGTTATACTTAGCCACCACTTTATAAATGTCTGGATCAAAGGTGCCACCGCTTATGTCGTTTATCATATCCGCTCCCTCCTGAAGACAAACCTCTGCCACCTTTGCCTTGTAGGTATCTATGGAGATCCAAGTTTTTGGAAGCTCCTTCCTTATCTCCTTCAATACGGGCATTATTCTCCTTAGCTCTTCTTCTGCGCTTAGCCTTTGAGAACCCGGCCTTGTGGATTCTCCTCCTATGTCTATTATATCCGCCCCTTCTTCTGCCATTTGGAGTGCCCTTTTAATCGCCTGTGAAGGCTCTATGTATAAACCACCATCTGAGAAGGAATCGGGTGTAAGGTTTAGAACGCCCATTATGGCGGTTTTTATACCAAGGGGTAGTATCTTCTGGTTGTATTGAATCTTGAAGGACCTTTTGCGGAAGTTTTGTAGGCTTTGAATGATCTTAAAGGCAAGGGATCTATCCTCCTTTACAAGAAGAGAGCAAAGCTCTTTTATCCTTGATTCGGAACCACACAGCACAAAGTCACCCTCTCCATAGAGGGTATGAAGACAAGCTTGCTTTGCCAAGGGAAATAGAAGGTTTGGGTCTGCCTCTTCCCTTTTTAAATAGATTACATGAAAAATACCTTCAAAACTTCTATCGTATGCCTCTCGGAAGAAAACTCCCAGTTTCTCTTTTAGAAATTTGTAGAAGGCTTCCCTGCTTTCAAAGTGCTTGACCATCATAAACAATAGGATACATTATTTAAACATGATCCTAAGGTTAAAAATCAGAAGGGAAAAGAAGAAGGGAAAGGCTTATTATGAGAGCTTCCAAGTGCCTTACGAAGAAGGCATGACCTTGCTTTCCGCCCTGCAAAAGATAAAGGAAGAAATAGACCCAAGCCTTACCTTTAGACACTTTTGTAGGGCGGGGATATGCGGTACCTGTGCTCTTATGGTGAATGGATTTCCCAAGCTTGCCTGTAAGGAACAAGTTTTACCCTATGTGCTCTTTGGAGAGGAGATTACCATAGAACCCCTTAAGAACTTTGAAGTTTTAAGGGATCTTGTGGTGGATAAGGAAAAGGTAATAGGTAAGATAAAGGAGCTTCGCCTTTGGATAAAGGAGACAAAAAAGGACCCACGCATACCTCCAGAGTTAAGTAGAAAGATAGAAAACTCCGCCGACTGCATCCTTTGCCTTTCCTGTCAAGCCTACTGCCCGCAGGTCTTGGAAGAGAAGTATGCAGGCCCTTTATTCTTTGCAAAGCTCTATAGGTTTTACGAAGACCCAAGGGAAGAGGACAAAGCCTTACGCATATCTCAAGCTATAAAGGAAGGGAACCTTTACCATTGCCTCTCTTGTAATAAGTGCAATCTTGTATGCCCAAAGGAAGTGGAGCCCGCAACCCTTATAAGGGAGCTAATGCAAACTATGGATGTATATACTTAGTTTTATCCTATTGATAAGCTTAGCCTTTGCGGACGTTGAAGAGGCAATAAAAAGGGAAATTCATGAAAGGTTTGGAGATAGGGTAAAGGTTAATAAGGTTAAGCTTTTTACACCTGTTGAAAGCTTTGAAAAGATTGAAGTTGATATGGAGTATGGTAAGAGCAAAGCTGTTGCTTACGTGTATTTTAAGGGGGAAAGGCATCAAGCTATAGTAGATGCTCTTTGGAGAGTTGAGGTTTTTATAGCCCTTGAGGATATAGAAAAGGGAGCCCTCATTGACCCAGCTCTTTTTAGAAGAGAGGATAGGTTTATGAAAAGCGTACCCTCCGACCTGCGTATTTCTTTGGAAGAGCTTAGCAACTATGTAGCCTCTACAAGGATACCAAAGGGAACCATCTTAAGAAGGTCCCTTTTAAGGGAAATGCCTGCGGTGAAAAGTGGAGACGTGGTAGATGCGGTTTATAGAAGTGGTAATATTGAGATAATCTTTCAGGCAATAGCCGTTGATGGGGGATCTGTGGGGAAATTGATAAGAATAAAGAAGGATGGGAAGATTATAAGGGGCAAGGTTATCTCAAGGGCTAAGGTGGAGATAGTGCCATGATAGAGGAGGTATCTGCAGGCGGTGTGCTCTTTAAAGATAGAGAGGTCCTACTTATAAAAAATCCTTTCGGCGTTTGGACTTTTCCAAAGGGTCTTATTGAAAGGGGAGAAAGGCCAGAGGAAACCGCCGCAAGAGAAGTTTTTGAAGAAACGGGAATAAAAGGCAGGATAATAGCTCCCCTTGGGGAAATAAGATATTGGTATATGAGAGAGGGTCAAAAGGTAAGAAAAAGAGTTATCTTTTTTCTGATGGAATACTTAGAGGGCGAGACAAAGGCTTCTTGGGAGGTGCAAGAAGCCAGCTTTTTCCCTATTCAAGAGGTAATAAGGCTTCTAAAGTATAAGGGTGATAAGGAGATATTTGAAAAGAGCTTAAACATCACACAATGTCTTTAAGAAACTCTTGACTTTTTATGTATTTAATTAACTCCTTCCTTAGCTCTTCTCGTTGGAGAGCAAAGTCAAGAATGGTTTCTATGTAGCCCAAGGGCGTGCCCGTATCATAAACCTTTGCATCTATTTTTATAGCATAGACGGCCTCTTCTTCAAGGAGCAATCGAATGGCATCGGTAAGCTGAATCTCTCCACCCTTTCCGGGCGGTGTGATTTTTAGCTTTTCAAAGATATTTGGTGTAAAGATGTATCTTCCCAAAATGGCAAGCCTTGAAGGAGCTTCTTCTGGCTTTGGTTTTTCTATCAGATCATCCACTATGTAGATATCCTTCTCAATGTGCCTGCCGTCTATTATTCCATACTTGGATACCTCCTTTTCTTCCACCTCAAAGACCGCTATCACACTTTTGCTAAACCTTTTATAAACCTCCATCATTCTTTTAATGACATTCTCCTCATCCTTGATTATCACATCTCCCAAACATACCACAAAGGGCTCGTATCCCACAACAGGCTCGCCCACCAAAACCGCATGACCAAGCCCAAGCTGTTCCTTTTGTCTTATGTATATGGGATTTATGAGCCTGCTTATCTCCATGATATCTTTTAAGAGCTCTGTTTTGCCGCAAGATTCCAAGTGCTTCTCAAGGTCTGTGTTGATATCAAAGTGGTGTTCAATGGGTCTTTTGTGTCTTCCCGTTACAAAGATGATGTTATCGATGCCCGCCTTAAGGCACTCTTCTACAATGAACTGTATAACGGGCTTATCAATGATGGGAAACATCTCCTTTGGCATGGCTTTTGTGGCGGGTAAAAACCTTGTTCCCCAACCTGCAACTGGCAAAAGAGCCTTTCTAATTTCCATTCGCTCACCTCTTCCAAATTCTTTTGTAATATATTCTACCATATGCCAGGTGAGAATATTACCGAACTACCCCATTGGATAGTCTGTGGTTTGCGGCTCATGAACCGCCCAAAAGAATTCTTAAAATGTAGGGACAATTCACGAATTGCATACATTTTGACGTTTTTACATGTATAATAATAATGCTATAGGAAAGAGCCGGTAGCTCAGCCCGGTAGAGCAACGGACTTTTAATCCGTGGGTCGAGGGTTCAAATCCCTCCCGGCTCATACTGCAAGCTTCTCCAGTTCCCTTCTCTTTAGTATTTCAATGTATCCCCTTTCTGCGCTTATTATACCTTGCTTTTTCCACTTACTCATAACCCTTATGGTGGTCTCCACTGTGGTTCCCGTCATCTCCGCAATATCAAGCCTTGTTAAGGGAGCGTCTATGACTATAAGGTCTTCGTACTTTTTGCCTATGCGGTCTGCTATCTCCAAAAGCACTTTGGCTATCCTTTCTTCCACTTTTCCTCCTGCTATGCTTTTGAGGGTCTCATAGCTATGCATCAAAGTAGCGGTAGCCTCACAGGTCATTCTTATGGCTATGGCAGGATACTTTATAGAAAGGTTTATAAAATCCTTGTTGGATATGTATAGAGTTTTGCTTTCCACCATAGCCTTTGCGGTATAGGTGTTTTTGGGCGTTTTTTTGCCCCACTCTATCCAACCAAAAACATCTCCCGGATATACAAGCCTTACTATTACTATTCGGGCGTCATGGGTCTCCTTTAAAAGCTTTATCAACCCCTCTATGAGTATATAAACGCCGGGCTCCGCTTCCTCTTCAAAAAACAGATATTCGTTTCTTCTAAAAGTTTTCAAGTGCATATATTTCAAAAGGTTTTTTAGCTCTTCGTTGGAGAAGTCCTCAAAGAGATGTATTCTCTTGAGAAGATCCAAATTTAAGTCCTTAGCTTGCCCTTCTCTAAAAGCCTCTTTTGCCATCCTTTACCTCCTACACTTACTTGTGGTTCAAAAACTACATAATCTGTATGAAAAGGTACCTTATTTATACCGCCAAAGGAATGATTATCACCTATGGCTATATGTATTGTACCTAATATCTTTTCCGCTTCCAAGACATTGTCTGGCTTGTTTGCCTTTGGATTGGTACCCACCCCAAACTCCGCAATGAAACGAGCTTTTTCATGCTCTTTGAAGATATTTTCAAGATAAAACCTGTAGCTTTCAAAGCCTTCCATCTCTTCCACGGCACCATCTTTGAACTTCAAGGTTATTGGTCTTTCAAGCATTCTATCGGGACCAAAAATTATGGTAAGCTTGCCGTAGGCGGAAAATTCTAAGGGAGCTATAAAGGCTTCGCCCGCAGGTAGATTTCCATACTGACCCCCTCTGTGAAATAGACCCGTATCCGCTATGGCTTTTCTACCTTCTATAGAAAACTCTATATCTGTACCCTCTGCCCTTACATGCACCCACTGAGCTTCTGACAGAATATCCGCCACATCTGTGCTAAGACTTGCCACATAATCCCAGTCTACGTCCATGGGTCCAAAGAACATATGGGGCTCAAAGAGGGGCATGCTGGCATACCTACAGCTTAGCTTTGTAAGAGCCTTTCTAAAAAAGGTATGGGTTGTAGAATAATAGGCAAAGGCTACAACCACCTGCGGTATATTTTCACCATATTCTTTTAACACCTGCAAAACTTCATCCTCTACGTAGTCTTCCTTGTATATTACCCTATCCAAAAGCTTTAAGTTTTTTAACTGATCTACAGCTTTGTCTCCAAAGGCTATTCTCCAAACCTCCTCCGGTGGCTCTTTCCCATGCCCCTTTAAAGAAGGATAGATAAAATAATCCACTTTATCCGTTATAATTTGAGCTACGCTTAAAAACTCCTCCATAAGATCCACAAGGTAAGGCTTTTCCCTGTCTGTAAGGAGTAAAAGCCTTTCCCCTTTTCGTAGGTTTATATTTACCCTATATAGCTTTTCTATAGCCCTTTCATACATGGCTCTTTAACATAAATTTATGCTATCTCATGGTAAGGGGAGTCTTATACCACCAAGCAAGTACTTAAGGTCGTTATCGGTGAACATAAGCCCAACACCGCCAAAGGATCCCCTATACTTTGCGTTAAGTAGATCATCTCCACCAAACCTTACATAAAGAGGACCTTTTACCTTGTAATTTACACCAACCTGTAGGTTGGGCTTTAAATCCTTATCCTGTGGTCTATCTTTTCTTCCAAAGTCCCAAAAGTCAGAAGTTATCGCAAGCCTTTCTGAGAGCAAAAGGTCTGCACCAATTCCTCCCGTAGATTCCTTTAGCCCTCCCCTCAACACCAACTCACTACCACCCACAAAGGGAAAGATCCTTGCATACTGCACTGTAATCTCTGGTTTAAACTCCTTTTTGACTATAAATTGGTTTGGGAGTATTTCCTCTTTGTAAACCCTTCCCCTTGAATCTCCTACGATCTCAAGAAGATAATATTTTTCACTATCTGGCTGCAACTTTATACTAAGTATGCCCTTAGAATCTCCGCCCCTGTATAGCTCTCCTCTGAAGCCTATATAAAGATTAGTTTTTTCGGCAACCTCTCCCGTTTTGCTAAAGGATTTTACGCCCGACAGAACATTTCTATAGAGCTCTTCGTCCTTTACAAGCCTTCCAAGGGTTCCTTCTCCCCTGTCTATGGTGGTTAGTATGCTGTTTAACCTTTCAGAGCTTTCCCTTAGAGATCTGCTAAGCTCTGCCAAGTTGGATAAGCTTGTTTTTATATCTTCCCGGTTTTCCCACACCATAAGGTTTAGGTTTTTAGAAAGCTGGTTTAGGTTTGTGGTAAGTTCGGGAAGGGTTGTCTTCAAATCACCGCTCAACTGTCTTAAGTTTGCCACCACTTCCCTTATATCCTGCCTGTTTTCTACTGCCATGCCCTCAAGGGTTTTTGCAAGCCTGTCTATGCTTTCTATGGTTTGGGGTAGGGTTCTGTTTAGATTATAGGCAAGTAGGTTTATGTTGTTTATGGCACCCCTTAGGGCATCTCTGTTTTCCATAGCTATGAGGTTTAGGTTATAACTTAAAGCCTCCAAGTTTTGTATAACTCTTCTGATATCCTCACGGTTTTCGGATAATATCAATTGAAAGTTTTCCGCTATAAGCCTTATGGTTTCAGAGGCACTGGTCATTTCCTTTACAACTCTATCCATATCTGCATAGCCCAGAGATTCCTTTATAATGTCTCCCTCTTCCAAGATGCCCGCAGATGGACTCCCAGGGTATATGTTAAGGTATTTGTCTCCCATAAGCCCAAGGGTTCCTATATCCGCCTTGGCATCCTTGTATAAAGTTATGTTTTTATCAAGTTCAAAGACAACCTCCACCTTACCCTCTTTCAAAGACACAGATTTAACTTTACCCGCCTTTATGCCCGCTACCCTAACCTCCGCACCCTGGCTCAACCCCCCCACATTGTCAAAATAGACCCTATAGGTTTTTACCGCAGGTCTAAAAAGGGGAATATCACCAAAAAGTAGAATTACAAAGGCAAAGCCAAGGGAAAAAACAAAGACTAAAAATCCCACCTTGGCTTCATTGGAAAACCTCATGCTTAAATTATATCCTTAAGTTATCAAAGAGTACCATAAAATTATTCCATCTCGGTAGCCCAAAAGGTCCTCACAAGCCCTTTCTGGATGGGGCATAAGACCAAAGACATTGCCCTCAGAGTTGCATATACCCGCTATGTTGCCTACAGAGCCGTTAGGATTGGCTTCTTGGGTTATGTTTCCCTCCTCGTCGCAGTATCTTAGCACTATCTGCCCTCTTTCTTCCATCTTTTTTAAGTCTTCTTCCGGTATGTAATACCTTCCTTCCCCATGGGCTATAGGCATTCTTATAACTTCACCCTTTTCAAAGCTCTTGGTAAAAGCCAGTTGATTGTTTTCCACCCTTAGATATACATCTTTACAGATAAACCTCATGTTTTGATTTTTTAAAAGGGCTCCCGGAAGAAGCTTTAGCTCGGTTAGGATCTGAAAACCATTGCATATACCAAGCACCAAACCACCCTTTTGGGCAAAATCTACTATGGCATTGCCAAGGGATGTTTTGCTGGCAAGCACTCCAGCCCTAAGGTAATCACCAAAGGAAAACCCCCCTGGAATTACCACGCAGTCAAAGTCCTGTAGGCTTTTTGTGGTGTAATCTACAAAACTTACCTCTTTACCAAGTAGATCCCTTATTATATAGTAGGTATCATAGTCGCAGTTAGAACCGGGAAAGACGCATACAGCAAACTTCATTCTATGATATACTCCTCCACCAATGGATTTACCAAGTACCTTTCTACCATCCTTTTTATATCCGCATCCCTTTCCAATTCTATTTCCACCACCTTGCCCACCTTTACCTCCTTAACGGGAAAGCCTTCATCCACCAACATCTCCTTTACAGCTCTACCCTCTGGATCAAGCAGGCCCCTTTTTGGAAGTATCAAAACTTTTACTTTCATGGCTTAGCTTATTATATCATACGATGTTCGAGAAATGCCCTTGTGGTGGCCTATGGGAATACTCCCAAATTTTTTGTAATAATTCAACGTAAATCATCAATGGAAGTGTTTCTGCCCCTATGTGTAATTTCTAACTATGTGTGTGATTTTGTATAATCTTAATCTACATGAGTTTAAAAATTACCAAAATACCGCTTACCGCCAAAGAGTTTGATATACAAAGAGTAGGCTTTTGTGCTGGTTGTGGCTGTGGATGTGGGTACATCCTTTATTTAAAGGAGGGCGAGATAGTAGACCTTTATGGCCATCCCGCAGACCCAAGGGGTGTTGGCAGCTTTTGCAGTAAGGGATTAACCTATATACAGGAAATTCCTAAAAACCCTATGAGGCTTAATGGTGTGTTTATAAGGAGGGGCGAAGCCTTTGAGACCATAAGCTACTCACAAAGTGTTGGGCTATTGAGGGAGAAGCTTTCCAAGGGCAAAACTGCCTTTCTGTTGGGAAGAGAGGCGGGGCTTGAAGAGTATTTGCTTGCAAGGAGTATTACCGAGGATGTTTTTGTGGATGCTCCAGTGGTGGAATTTATGCCTTCTACTATGCACCCAACCCGTTGGAAAGAGGCAAGGTTTATCCTTTCCCTTGATGCGGAGCCTGTTTTTTCTGAGGTTATGTCTGCACGTTGGATAGTGGATGCCGTAGAAGCTGGAGCATACCTATTTTGTCTTTCTAGTAGGTATGAAACTCTGTGCGCAAAGGCAAAGAAAAGAAAACTTCTAAAGCCAGACCTTATGTTAAGGTTTATGCAAGAGTTATTAGACCCAGAGAAGAAGGACGAGGATGTGGAGTTTGTAAAGAAAAGCCTTTTCCTAATTAGGGGCTCTTTAGTTTTGGTGGGCACTCACCTGCTTAACTCCCCCTTTGGTGAAACATTACTACATATATTGGCACAACTAAGGCGTAAATACGGTATAAATTACAGCTTTGTGGGCGACCTTATGCCCTTCCCTGCCAAAAGCATGGAAGAGCTCTTTAACAGGTTTGAAGAGTTTGACAACTTTGTAATTGTAGGAAACCTCCTTAGATACTTTACCCAAGACCAGCTTGAACTTCTCAAAGGAAGGTTCTTGGTTAGCTTTCAAGTCTTTCCTAACATAACAGCCCATCATTCAAATTTAATCTTTGCCAGTAGTATGTTCTTTGAAAGAGACTTTATAAACTACCGCCATGGCTTTGGTTATCTTATCTACTCTCCTAAAACTATTTCTCCAAGGGATGATATCTATAATCCTTATGATGTTCTCTCGGAGGCTTTTGATAAAAAGGTAAGCCTTGAAGCCTTTCTGTCTGAAATAGGCATAGATTTGAACCGCTTAAAAAATAAGGGAGAAGAAGCTTTAAGGGTTATGGATTTGAGGGAACTTGAGTTATCCTTTAGAGAAATCCCTAAGGGAAGACTCTTTTTATACACGGACAGCACCTTGGTGGAAGACCTTGGACATTGGAATCCTTGGACCCATGAGATGGAAAAATATCAAAGGGCATACGTAAACCCCAAGACTGCAAGGGAGTTTTCCTTTGGCGACAGGGTGGAAATAGGAAGTATAACCTTTGAACTACATACCACAGAAAACATAGCGGAGGGTGTTTTGTTTATACCTTTAGATTATGAAGAGTTTCAACCCTTTGACCCTGGATATAGGGTTGGCGCTTTTACTAAAAAACCCTACCATAGGTATGAGGTTTTGGTATGAAGGTAGCCTTGTGTGATGATGTTGATTACTCTCAGGGTATTGTCCTAAGAACCATAGGCTTGGAAGGCCTTGAAGGGTATAGGTACGTAAAAGGTGTGGGTGGTGTTGATTTTTTCTTTGAAAAAGAGGAACAAGCCCAAGAGTTTTTAAGCAACTATGGTAAGTATGTGTATGCTGTGGGTAAAAGGGATTTGGAGGAGGTGGTAGGTAGCCTTTTGAAGGAAAGAGGCTTAAAGCTTTCTACTGCAGAAAGTTGTACCGCAGGTCTTTTATCTGCAAGGATAGTCAATGTGCCTGGGTCTTCTGCCTATTTTGTGGGAGGCTTTATAGTGTATTCCAACGAATTGAAAACAAAGCTTTTAAGTGTAGAAGAAGGTACCATAAAAAGGTATGGTAGTGTATCGGAAGAGGTTTGCAGGCAGATGGCTGTTGGAGCTTTGGAAGAAACGGATGCAGATATATCCTTGGCAATAACAGGTATATCTGGTCCCGGCGGGGCTACTTATACCAAGCCTGTTGGCTTAACTTACATAGCTTTAGCTACCGATAAAGAGGTTTTGGTAAAGAGGTTTGTCTTTGAGGGAAGTAGAAATGAAAACCGCTTTATGGTTACCCAATGGGCCCTTGAAATGCTAAGAAGATACCTTTTGTTTGGAGGCATAGATGTATAAGGCTCATCCCACGGTCATAATAAAAGGAGATGTAGATATAGGTGAAGATGTAGAGATAGGTCCTTACACGGTGATAGAGGGCAATGTAAGCATAGGAAAAGGTACAAAAATAGGTGCAAGGGTTAGCATAAGGGGAAGGGTATCCATAGGTGAGGCTTGTAGAATATACGACGGAACCATCATAGGTGAAGAGCCCCAACACCTAAAATACATGGGCGAGGAAAGTGAAGTAATAATAGGCAACAGGGTGATAATCAGGGAGTACGCCACTATACACCGTGGCACCGCCTTGGATAAACTAAAAACCATAGTGGAAGATGATGTTATGCTTATGGCTTATGCCCATGTAGCCCATGATTGCGTAGTCAGAAAAGGGGTAATAATGGCAAACTGTGCCACTTTGGGAGGACATGTGGAGGTGGGAGAGTATGCCTTTATAGGTGGTCTGTCTGCAGTTCATCAATGGGCAAGGGTGGGCGCCTACGCCATGGTGGGCGGTCTGTCGGGAGTTTCCTTGGATATACCACCCTACACAAGAGCTTCTGGACAGCATGCCCATCTTTATGGTATAAACGCCATAGGGCTTGAAAGAAGGGGCTTTTCAAAGGAAGTGATATCCATCCTTAAAAAAGCTTACAGAATACTCTTTAGAAGTAATATGCTGAAATTTCAAGCCATGGAGCTTCTCCTTAAAGAGTATGGGCATTACGAAGAGATAAAAAATCTTGTTGCCTTTATACAAAACTCCAAAAGGGGTGTGGCAAGGGATGCGGGTAAAGGTTAAAATATTCCTATGAGAGCCCTTGTTTTAGCTGCGGGACTTGGTACGCGTTTTATGAGTGAAAAGCCCAAAGTTATGCATTCAATCCTTGGTAAGCCCATGCTTTGGTATGCGCTAAAGGCTGTTAAAGGTTTAAACCCAGAAAGTATAGCCTTGGTAGTAGGCTACAAGTCCGAGGAAATAAAGAACTACTTTGGAGATTCTTACCTGTACTTTCATCAATCAAATCCCAAGGGGGGCACGGGAGATGCTGTCCTTTCTGCCATAGAATTTTGGAGAGACTATCAAGGTTATATGCTTGTGATAAACGGAGATTCTCCCTTAGTGAGGGTAAATACCATAAAGGGAATGTTAAGGTATATCCGCCTTGTGGAGGAGTATGAAGGTATAAAGCTTAGTGCTCTGCTTCTTTCTGCTCAGTTGCCAGACCCAACGGGCTATGGAAGGGTTGTAAAGGATCAAGAGGGCAATGTGTTAAAGGTGGTGGAGGAAAAGGATGCCTCTTCAGAGGAAAAGCTTATAAAAGAGGTAAATGGAGGTGTATATCTCTTTTACTGTCCTCATCTGCTTGAAGCTCTCTTTAAAGTAAAGCCAAGCCAGAAAACGGGTGAGGTTTACCTAACGGAGGTCTTCCGAATTATGGCACAGATGGGCTACGCTGTAAGAAGCTTTATGGCAGAGGATCCTACAGAGATCCTTGGTGCTAACACCCGCTGGGAGCTTTCCATAGCGGAGAATATAATAAGGCTTGGAATACTGCAGGGCTGGGCAGAAAAGGGAAACACCCTCCATCAGCCGGAAAGCCTATGGATAGAGCCAGAGGTGGAGCTTCAGGGGGATGTGGAAGTATATCCCGATGCTATGCTTATTGGAAATACAAAAATAGGGAAAGGTGTAAAGATAGGTAAGGGAAGCATAGTAGAAAACTCCATAGTTGAAGATGGAGTTATAATAGAAGCCTATTCCATAGTTAGAAACTCCCATATAAAGGCTGGAGCGATCGTGGGTCCCTTTGCCCATGTGAGGGAAAACAGCCTTATAGGTAAGGAAAGTCATGTGGGCAATTTTGTGGAAGTTAAAAAATCCTTTTTGGGAGAAAGGGCAAAGGCAAAGCATTTGGCTTATATAGGGGATGCGGAGATTGAGGAGGATGTAAATGTAGGTGCAGGTGTTGTCTTTGCCAATTTTGACGGAAAGAGAAAACACCCAAGCTATATAGGCAAAGGTGCTTTTATAGGTAGCAACTCTCTTATAGTGGCTCCTGTTAGAATAGGCAGTTATTCTTTCGTTGCAGGTGGTTCTGTTATTACAAAGGATGTACCCGATGGTGATTTAGCCATATCAAGGCCCAAATTGAAAATTTTAAAGGATAAAGGCAAGAAAAAACTCCAAGATTTACGGTAGCTTATAATCTCGCCCTATCTTTAAAAGCATTCCAATTACTCTGGAAATTTATAGAAGCATCCAATCTTACTTAGTGTGATGCGTGTTGGAATAATCATAACAGTTTGATAACTTGAAGCAGTTTGACGTTTTAATATTATCAAACCACTTGACATTTTCCAATCAGGGTATATAATAAAAACTATGGATGAAGTGGCAAAGATAATGTCAAGAGGGCTTATAGCACTGCCAAGCGATGTTAGAAAAAGGCTCGGCCTGAAGGAAGGGGACCTGGTTAGGGTTGAAGTAAAGGACGACCATATTCTCATAAAAAGGGAACAGAGGATCTATGACCTAAAGGGCAGCATTCAGGAAGGTGAGTATAAAAATAAAAGTTTTTCGCAGATATTCATGGAAGAAGTTAAAAAACAAAAAGGAGGTAGGTAGGATGATGAACCCTAAAACAGCAGAGCTCCAAAGCTTAAGGCCCCAAGAGCCAAAGATCCTACCCAAGGATCACACACCAGGTATAGACAATCTTTCCTCTCAAGACTTTCTAAAAATATACATGGAAACTCTAAGGTATCAAGACCCCTTTCAACCTCAAGACCCCTCCAAGATGCTTGACGATATGGTAAAACTGAACCAAATAAAGTACATGAACGACGTAAAGTCTTTTGTAGAAGACCTTAAGGGCTGGTTTAATCAGATGACTCTACTTTCAAGCCTTAGCCTTACGGGTAAGGATCTTGTCTTTTCTGTGGACAAGATAGACACCCTAAGGGGTGGACAGTACTATATTCTGTCACCAGAAGATCTAAAGGATGCAACACTCAGAGTAATGGATGGAGAGGAGGTTATAAAGGAGGTGCAGATTGACCTTAGAAAAGGCTTGAACCCCATTGACATAGAAGGACTGCCAAGAGGGCAGTTTGAGATAAGATTGATGAAAAATGGAATACCCCTTCAAGACTTTAGCCTTGGACTCCAGGGCAAAGTAAAGGCTGTAAGCATAGTTAACGGTGAGCCTCTTTTTGAGCTTGAAAGGGGAGAGCTTGTCTCTCCTTCAAAACTAATATATGCAGGAGGGAACTAATCATGATGAGAAGTTTTTTTAACGCAGTGACAGGGCTTAACGCCTACAGGACATGGATGGATATAACCGCAGACAACTTAGCAAACGTGAACACCATAGGCTTTAAGGGAAGCAGGCCTATATTCCAAGACGTTATATCCTCTGTGACCATAGGACTAAACACGGTTACCAATACGATGAAGGCTACCACCTATGGTGCTGGCATCCTTGTTGATAGCACACAAAAGCTATGGAATATAGGAAACTTTAAGCAAACTGGTGTAAATACAGATTTGGCGATTCAAGGAAGAGGGCTCTTTATAATAAAAGATCCGATCTCTGGGGCCAATTATTATACAAGGGATGGACAGTTTAGGCTTAGCAGGGATGGCTTTATGGTAAACTCTGGAGGCTTGAAGCTTCAAGGATTTAAAGTTGATGAAAAGGGTAAAACCGTAGGAACAGGGCTTGAGGATATTCACATAGTACAGCAGCTTTCTCCGAATGCAACGGGGCAGATAAAGTTCCTTGGTCCTACAAATCTAAACGCAGACGCCGCTGGAATTCCATCAGCTACAGCCTTTGATCCAAACAATCCGCAAAGCTACAACTATAAGTACACCGTTACCATCTATGATAGCCTTGGCACGCCGTACCAGGCAGACCTCTTTTTTAGGAAAACGACAACTGCAAACAACTGGGATATATACTTAAGGTCTGACATTGACCCTAACAATGCCGGATATGAGTTAAGCGGGGACTGGACGGGTGTGCAATTTTCCACCTCTGGAAGTCTTGTATATAACAACGTGGTACAAAGAGAGTCTTCCCCCGATGGTAAGAGCTTTTATTATTATCTCGATCCCGGAGGTTTAACAGTACCAGCAATCACACCGAGCGGTGGATCTTTTCCTGCAAATACTGACTGGAGAATATACGTGGGTGAATCCCTTCAAGCTGTGGCTGTCAATACAGGCGACCCTATTCCAAATTCTTACATAACTCAGTACTCTGCGGATTTTGTGGTTACTGCAGAGCAAAATGGCTACGCAAAGGGTGATCTTGTGGATGTTTACGTCCTATCTGAGGATGGGGCGGTTGTTGGGGTTTATTCTAACGGAAAATCCCTGCCTCTATACCGAGTTGGTGTTGCGGTCTTTTCTGACCCAGAAGAATTGATCAAAAAGGGCTCCAATCTGTACACCTCCATATCCACGCCCACTATAATGGTGCCGGGTGGTGCGGAAAAGGTGAGGTCTGGGATGCTTGAGATGTCCAACGTGGATATAGCCTCCGAGTTTATAAATCTTATATCCGCCCAAAGGGCATACCAGGCTAATACAAGGGCTATAACCTCTTCCAATGCTGTTCTTGATGATACTATAAACCTTGTGAGATAGATTATAAGCGGGGGTCATGGGAGGGCCTTGGGGGCGGGAGGGGGAATAAATCCCCCTTAGTTAACCAGCTTGTTTAAATCCTCCTCCGTAGGTACACCCGAGTGCATTTTGCCGTTCATACCTATAAAGGTGGGAGTTCCGTTTATACCGAGTTTTTCCATAAGCTCAATGTTAGACTCCACCGCTTTTTTGCCTTCCTCACATTGGTTTGGAGAGTTATACCCTTCTGCGTACTCCTTAAAGCCCTTCTTATCGCATATCAAGGCTACGGACTTGCCAAAGGCTTCTGGATGTATAGGAAGAGGGAAAAGTATAAGTCTAACCTGTACGTTATTTTTCTTTGCCCATTCTTCTAATATGGGATTACTTCTCTTACAGAAGGGACAATCAGGGTCTGTTATTTTGTAGATATATCTGCTTCCCTCTCCAAACCTAATATTTACGTGCTTTTCAAGTTCTTTTAACATACCCTGAGCAACTCTCATAAACTCCTGCTGGCGATCCCTTGTAATGTTGCGTTTGTCCTTTAAACTTATAAGATTTCCTGCCATTAGATATTTTGCCTCCCCATCCATATAGAAGACAAGAGGTTGAGCCCCAACCTTTACCACAACCTCACAGAGCCCTTTTATATCTTGCAGTTGAGAAACAGACTCCACGGTAAAATCCTGTGGTATAAGCTCTTTTACGCTTGCCTTAACCTGGTCTTTTGTGGGGCATTTTGCGGAAGTCTGAGAGCAGGCGCTTAGGGCGTATATGGAAAGAGCTATAAAGGACAACAAGCCAAGTTTTTTGTACATTATCTTTACCTCCTTTAGGGATTTAATTATAACGTAGTTCTTTAATCTCTGCAAGCTTCAAAAACCTTTGAAATTAGTTCCTTAGGGTTCCCAGTGCCATCAAGGATTAAATGGGCTTGTTTATAGGCTTGAGCCCTGTTTTCAAACAATCTTAGAAGCTCCTCTTTTCCCCTTTTCAAAAGAGGCCTTGAAGGGTCTTGTTCGCACCTTTCCAAGAAGCTCTCAAAATCTATTTTCAGCCATACCACAAGCCCTTTTGACTTCATAAACTCCATAGCCTTCTGGTTTGCTCCAAGCCCTCCTCCCGTGCTTATTATAACCTTCTCCTTCTCAGCTATAGATCGTAACATTTCAAACTCCAACTTTCTAAAGTACTCTTCGCCCTTCTTCTCAAAGATCTCCCTTATGGGCATCTCTTCCTTTCTTTCTACCTCTTGGTCTATATCCACAAATCTCCAGCCTAAGCTTTCGGAAAGTAGCTTGCCAAAGGTGGTTTTCCCACTACACATGAAACCAACAAGGAAAATTCTTTTACACCGCATGCCTTACAAAAAATAGGCCTATCAAACTCAAAAAGGCACCCATTAAAATACCATAGGACAAAGTTTTTGGCTTTATCCTTTTTAATAGGTTCATATGCACCAAAAGCGCATAGTAAAGCCAAAGGAAAAATACGTATATTAGCTTTGGGTCTTTTATCCAATGGGTTCCAAAGAAGCTTCTACTCCACAGGCTTCCAAAGATCAAAGTAAGGGTAAAAAACAAAAAGCTTAGGTTTATAGAGAATCTTTCACCAAACCTAAGGAGAGAAAGGGGAAGGAAAAATCCTTCTAAGCTTTTGTGTTTTAACTTTGACTCTACTAAAAATTTCACTCCAGAGAATAGACCACCCATAAGGGAAAAGACATATGAAAAGAGAGCAAAAGTTATATGTAATGAATAGAGAGGATTTCTATAAGGGGAGGGTTCTGCGGGCATAGCCAACACAGTTGATAAGATGCCAAGCAAAGAAAAGAAGGCAAAAAAGCTTTGGAGTTGTGCTTGTTTAAGAGATAAAATAGCTAAAAGAGTTATCATTCCATTTCCAAGCAAAGAATAAAAACCATAAGGGTCTGCAAAGGGAAAGCCTTTTAGTGTAATAACAAGGTTGACTATATGAAAGGAGTAAAGGGCTATACCAAAGACCAAAAAAGCAAAGGCTAATTTTTTGAAAGAAGAAGAAAAATGGGAAATTAACGAAAAAATAAAAGCCATGGAATAAAAAAGAATACTAAGTAATATCAATGACATAGTATAATAGTTTAATACACTCTACACCATCCCTATATAAAATTTTCACCCGGCGTGTTTATAGCTATAATACTATTTCATGCGTGCTGTCATCCTTGAAGATTTTGGCGGTGTTGAAAACCTAAGGCTTGTGGAGGATTTTCCCAAGCCAGAGATAAAAGAGGACGAGGTGCTTGTAAGGGTAAAGGCGGTTGCCCTTAATCACCTTGATATATGGGTCAGGACTGGTGCCCTTGCGGTAAAGTCCTCTCTTCCCCATATCCTTGGCTCCGATGTTAGCGGTGTGGTAGAAAAGGTGGGAAGCCTTGTGAAGGATATAAAGGAGGGGGACGAAGTAATATTGGCTCCCGGTCTTTCCTGTGGCGTATGCTATAAGTGTCAATGGGGCGCAGATAACCACTGCAAGGATTACGACATATTAGGCCTTAGGTCTAAGGGGGGCTATGGTGAGTATGTAAAGGTGCCCGCAAGGAATGTAATAAAAAAGCCTTCAAACCTTAGCTTTGAAGAGGCAAGCTCTTATCCTTTGACCTTTTTAACTGTGTGGAACGCCCTTGTAAATAAAGGGGGCATAAAGCCCTATCATAGAGTTCTCATATGGGGGGGCTCTTCCGGTGTGGGTGTAGCGGGCATTCAAATTGCCAAGCTCTTTGGAGCTTATGTTATAGCTACCGCAGGCTCCGAAGAAAAGGCAAAAAGATGCAAGGATTTGGGCGCGGACGAGGTCATAGACCATTACAAGGAAGACGTGGTTAAAAGGGCAAAGGGCGTGGATATTGTGATGGATCATGTGGGAAGTGAAACCTTTTGGAAAAGTGTAGAAGTTCTGAGGCGTGGTGGAAAAGTTGTGTTTTTTGGTACTACCACTGGTTCAGAAGCAAAGATAGATATTAGATACATCTTTGTCAGAGAGATCCAACTGCTTGGTGTGTATATGGGACCACGGGCCGACCTTTTCAAGATCACAGAACTTTTTGAAAGGGGTCTTTTAAAACCTGTGGTGGATAAGGTCTTTCCTTTGGAAAAAGCCCAAGAAGCCCACAGATATTTAGAAGAATCAAGACACTTTGGAAAGGTGGTGCTTAAGGTATAATAAGCACATGCCCATACAGGAGGCTTACAGAGAGGAGGCACTTTTAAAGTTGAAGGATCTTTGTCAAGCTATAAGCCCAAAGATAGAGGATTTACTTGAAGAGGTGGATGAAGAAGACCTTGAGTTTGGTCTAAGGCTTGATATGAAAGCCAAAGATTTAGAGGAGCTTTGGAGGTCTGCCATAGAGGAAAACAACTATATGGAGATCACCTTCACAGAGATCATGGAGCATCACGATGGAGCCTATCTAAAGGCTGTTTTTAGAAATCAGACAGGTTCTTGCTATGGGGAAAGGTATGTAAGTGTAAGAAGCTCTGGGAGGGTAGAAATAGGGCATGCTTTGATAATAGAAAGGGAGACAATTAAAATAAGGGTGGAAAAGGTGGGCGATGGGTTGTTTAACCTTTTTATAAAGGCTAAATGAGAGTTTTTGTATCTTTAGGGGAAAGGTCTGCCAGCAACTATATATATCATATCTTCAAAGAGGTAAAGGACGTAGAGTTCTACGGTATAACCGAGGAAAAGCTTGAAGCCATAGGTTTTAAAAGCCTTGCAAGGGTAGAAGACCTTTCTGTGGTGGGCCTGGTGGAAGCCCTGCCAAAAATCCCCTATGTTTATAAGCTTTGGAGAAGGATAGAAAGCCTTTTGCCAGAGATGGATGTTCTTCTTCTTTGTGATGCCCCAGCCTTTAACATACCCCTTTTGAAGAAGGCAAAGGGAAAGGTGAAAAGGATAATCTACTTTATATCCCCGCAGGTGTGGGCGTGGAAGGAAAACAGGGCAAGGATAATATCGGAGCTTGTAGACCATCTTGTGGTTATACTGCCCTTTGAGATGGAGTTTTACAAAAGGTACCACAGGGAAGGATTTAAAGTCCATTTTGTGGGACATCCTTTGATAGACCTTGCAAAGCCCAGCCTATCGGAAGAGGAGTTTAAAAGACTTATAGGTTATGATAGATACGTTGCCCTTCTTCCTGGCAGTAGGTGGAGTGAGATAAAAAGGCACGTTCCCTACCTTAGGTCTTTTTTGGAATGCTTGGCTCCAAGTTTTCCCTTGGTGGTTCCCACCTTTGAAAGTTTTAAAGGGTATATAGAAAATGGCTTTAAAGGTCTGCCTATAAAGACTATAACACCAATGGATGTGGAAAAGCCTTCTTACAATGCCATGGCTTATGGAGATTTTACCCTTTTGGCAAGTGGAACTGCAGAGCTTGAGGCAAGCCTTCTTATGGCTCCCCACCTTGTCTTTTATCGTGTTAACCCCATAACCTACCTTTTGGGAAGGCTTTTGGTAAAGGTAAAACACATAGCCCTTACAAACCTTATACTCCAAAAAGAAGCAGTGCCAGAGTTGGTACAAAAAAGCCCAGAAGAGCTGTGTAAGGTGGCAAAGGAGTATATGGAAGATAAAGATAAAAGGCAAGCTATGAAGGAAAGCTTCAAGGAACTTAGAAAACTTCTTGGTGAGGATGGCTCTATTCAAAGGTTAAGGGAGCTTTTTCTCAATCTCTTCTATGAGGGATAGAACCCTTCCAAAGGGCTCCACCTCTTCTATCTCAAAGCTTATCCACCTTTTTTCCGTAGGGTGTTCAAAGGCAAGCCTGTGGCTAAGGAGCATATGGCATTCGCCCATGACAAAGAGAATACTTCTATCCACAGAAGACCTCTTAAAGCCATAGGTGCTATCTCCAAGGATAGGAAAGCCAAGGGAAGAGAGATGAACCCTTATCTGATGAGTCCTACCCGTATGGATCTTTACCTTTAGCAGACTCATCTCCTGCCTTATAAACCTCTCTACAACCCAAACTTCACTCTTTGCAGGCTTTCCCTCCTCCCTTATGGCAAACTTCTTCCTGTCTATAAGGTGCCTTCCTATGGGTGCTTCTATAAGGTAATGATCCCTTTGGGGCAGTCCCTTGACAATAGCCTTGTAGAACTTTTCTACCTTCCTTTCTTTGAACTGCTGAGAAAGATCCTTGTGCGCTTTATCGCTTTTGGCAACCACCATAAGCCCCATGGTGTTTTTGTCAAGCCTATGGACTATGCCAGGTCTTTCCACGCCACCTATGGAGGAAAGGCTTTTTACATGGTAAAGAAGGGCGTTCACAAGGGTGCCAGAGGTATAGCCCGGCGAAGGATGGACCACGAGCCCGCAGGGCTTTACAAGCACAAGAAGGTGATCATCTTCGTAGATGATGTTTAAGGGTATATTCTCGGGAAGGACTTCCAAAGGTTCTGGCTCTGGAACAAAAAGGTCTACCCTTTGACCCTTCTTTAACCTTTTGCTGGACTTATTTACTGGACCCCCTTCCAAATAAACGTAGCCCTCCTCTATAAGCCTTTGATGGAAGCTCCTTGAAAAGTCGGGGTATACCTTTGCTAAAAACTGGTCAAGTCTTAGATTTTCATCCTCCTCCTGAACTTCAAAGCTTAGGCTCTCTATTATTCTCCTCAAGCCTGACATAAACCTCTATCTCTTTAGGCTCCTCTTCAAGGTTAAGGCTTTTCACATAACCTAAAATTAAATTGTACAAAACTCTTCTTGGGTAGTCCTTTAGTCTTATCTCCTTCCCGTTTATCAAAATTTTAACTTCCATACCTTTTATTTTAAATCAATTTTTGTTTTGTGGAGAGACACGGGCTATTTTTAAAGATCTTGTGAAACCCTTTTAAACCACTTAAAGGTTAAACCTAAAATAAACTATGTCCCCATCCTTTATCTCATATTCTTTCCCTTCAAGCTTTACCAAACCAAGTTCCTTTGCCTTGCTAATGGAGCCCACTTTTATGTAGTCTTCGTAATTTATAACCTCCGCCGCTATAAAGCCTCTTTCAAAGTCGGAGTGTATTTTACCCGCTGCCTGTGGAGCCTTTGTACCCTTTTTGATGGTCCAAGCTCTTGTTTCCTTTTCCCCTGCGGTAAAAAAGGTTATTAAATCTAAGAGCCTATAAGCCTCTCTTATAAGTTTGTTAAGTCCAGGTTCTTCAAGTCCATAGGATCTTAAAAGCTCTTCTTTCTCTTGCTTTTCCAATCCTATCAGTTCTTCTTCAAGCTTGGCGCATATAAGGACTGCGGGCGACCCCTCTTCTCTTGCATATTCAAAAACCCTCTTGCTGTGCTGGTTGCCCTTTGGTAGGTCTTTTTCTCCTACGTTTGCCACGTACATAAGGGGCTTCACCGTTAGCAAAAATAGGTTTTTCTTCGCATATTCTATAACTTCCAAAGGGAGTTCTTTGAGGTGTTTTCTTATTGGCTCCATATTTTCAAGGATAGACTTTAATGTTTCAAGCATTTCTAATTCTTCCTTTGCCCTTTTATCTCCTATCCTTGCCATTTTTTCTATTTTTTCCCTTCTTTTTTCCACCGTTTCAAGGTCTTTGGCTATAAGTTCAAGGTCTATTATCTGAGCATCCCTTATTGGGTCTACGGAGCCTTCCACATGCACCACATCGGAGTCTTCAAAACATCTAAGTACCATGGCTATGGCATCCACTTCCCTTATATGAGCCAAAAACTGATTTCCAAGCCCTTCCCCTTTACTTGCATTGCGCACAAGCCCCGCTATATCCACAAACTCTATAAAGGTGGGCATCAGCCTTTTTGACCTTTCAAGCTCCGCTATCTTATAAAGCCTTTCATCGGGAACTTCCACCGTGCCCACATTGGGCTCAATGGTACAAAAGGGATAGTTGGCAGAGGCTGCCTTTGCCGCCTGTATAAGGGCATTAAAAAGAGTAGATTTTCCTACATTGGGCAATCCTATAATTCCTACGCTTAGAGCCATAAGCTGTATATTATAAACCACTAACTCAGGCTTCCAGCCTGTATTTTATCGCAGGCAAGGATGCTTGCGCTACCGGTGAAAAGGGAATTTCTCACCCGGCGTATCTAATTTATACTATTCTATAACCATGTACATACCCTTTGCCAGAAGATACAGACCAAGAACCTTTTCCGAGGTGGTAGGACAAGAGGTGGCAGTCCGTGTGTTGAAAAATGCGGTAAAACAGGGGAAGGTTTCCCATGCCTACCTTTTTGCAGGACCAAGGGGAACGGGGAAAACCACCTTGGCACGCATACTTACAAAGGCTATAAACTGTTTGCAGCCCAAGGAGGGAGAACCCTGTGGAGTTTGTGAAAACTGTGTTTCCATAGACAAGGGGTCATTTCCCGACCTTATAGAAATAGACGCAGCTTCCAACAGGGGAATAGATGACATAAGGTCTATAAGGGACGCCGTTTCCTACGCTCCTATAAGGGGAAAGTATAAGGTCTATATCCTTGACGAAGCCCATATGCTTACCAAAGAAGCCTTTAACGCCCTTCTTAAGACCTTGGAAGAGCCACCGCCAAGAACTGTTTTTATCCTTTGTACCACCGAGTACGAAAAGATAATGCCCACAATCCTTTCAAGATGTCAAAGGCTTATCTTTTCAAAGCTTACAGAAGCTCAAATAGTGGAAAACTTAAAGAGGATCTGTGAAAAGGAAGGACTTGAATGTGAAGAAAAAGCCCTTTGTATGTTGGCAAAGCTAAGCGATGGTGGTATGAGGGATGCAGTATCTCTTTTAGACCAGACAAGTACCTACGGGGAGGGAAAGGTTAAAGTGGAGTTTGTGGAAGAGTTTTTGGGTGTGGTTTCCCAAGAAAGGGTAAGGGACTTTATGCTTATGCTTATAAACTCACAGGTAGATGAAGCCCTTAAGTTTGTTGAAAACCTTTATCAAAGGGGCTTTAACTTATCAAGGTTTTGCGACCTTTTACAAGAGGAGATAAGAATTCTGCTTCTTTATAGAAGCCTAAGGGAGCCAGAGAGGGTTATACAGGTGGAAGACTTTCATAGGAATATGTCCCAAGTGCCCTTAAATGCTTTGTTATACCTTGAGAAGATAGTCAATAACATAAGAGTGGATGCAAAAACCAGAGATTTCCTAAAAGCCTTTGAATTGGCAATTATAAAAACTCAGATAGTGAAGGATATATTGCCTATAAGTGAGATTTTAAAGAAGGGCTTAAATAGATATGAGCAAAAGATAGAACAAAAACAAGAGTCAGAGGATATAAAAGATCCTTTGGAAACATTAAGGGGGAAGTTAGACCTTTTGACCTTTGAGGTTTTAAAGCGCTCCAAGTATGAAATAAAAGAAGATAAGGTGCTTTTTTACATAAAGGAGAAGGATTTAACTCAGGAAGAGATGAAAAAAATAAAGGCTATAAATCCAAAGATTGAATTTGTTATAGAAAGGGAAGAGGAAGAGGGTGGGTCGATTCCACCCTTTGCGGAAAAGGTAAAAGACCTTTTTGGAGCAAAGTTGATAAGCCATGAAAAAAGAGATAAGGGCAAGGGTACTTCTGGTAAGAGTTCCTAAGGAGAAGATAGGGCTTTTTACCGCCCTGGTGGATGGATCTGGAAGAAGGGCTATAGTTAGAACCAAAGAGAAAAGTTCTCAAGAGGTTTATCTTATAGCCACACCAGATACCTTTGAAAGTCTTTTTTCTCTCCTTGAAAACATAAAAAAGCATTTAAGGGAGTTGGAGGTAGTAGGAGAGGTGGAAGCTATAGATGTGGGATAAGGCTGGAGCTTACAGGTTTATACTCCTTATGGGCTTTGTAAGTCTACTTTCTGACTTTACCTACGAAGGTGCCAAAGGCATTATAGGTCCTTACCTTGCTTACCTTGGAGCCAGTGCCTTTGCGGTGGGTTTAATATCTGGCTTGGCAGAGCTTGCGGGTTATTGGATAAGGCTTTTTTCTGGGATATGGTCCGATAGGTTTAAAAGCTACTGGCTTTTTACCATATTGGGCTATGCCCTTAATCTCTTTTCTGTGCCTTTGCTTGCTTTTGCCAAAAGTTGGCAAATGGCGGGCTTTTTAGTTTTCCTTGAAAGGTTTGGAAAGGGGTTTAGGACTCCGTCAAGGGATGCCTTGCTTTCAAGGGCTACGTCAAGTGTGGGGCATGGTAGGGGCTTTGGGCTTCATGAGTTTCTTGATCAAGTGGGTGCGGTGTTGGGTCCTTTGGTGGTGGGTCTTTTGCTTTTCTTTGGTTTTGGCTATAAGGGGTCTTTTTTGTTTCTCTTTGTTCCTGCCTTTTTGGCTCTTTTTCTTTTGCTTTTGGCAAGAAAATGGTATAAGGATAAAGTGGAAGAGAAGCCCTTACATGACGATTCCTTTTCCTTTTCAAGGTCCTTTTATGTTTATATACTTTCATCATGCTTGGTGGCTCTTTCCTTTTTGCCCTTTCCTTTGATAGGTTTTCATTTGGTAAAGGATGGTTTTGAAGAGTGGAAGGTTCCTCTGCTTTTTGCCCTTGCCATGGGTGTGGATGCCCTTTCTGCCCTTTTGTTTGGTGTTCTCTTTGACAAGATAGGCTTTTTTGCCTTGGCTTTTGGACTTTCCCTTGGGCTTTTTACAGCTCCTATTCTCTTTTTGGTTAATAAGCCTTTCCTTGCCTTGCTTCTTTGGGGTGTTAGCCTTGGGGTCCAAGAATCTATTATGAGGTCTGCGGTTGCTAAGCTTTCTCCCGAGAAGGCAAGGGGAAGGGCTTATGGGCTTTTCCATCTTTTCTTTGGCCTTTTCACCTTTTTGGGTGCAGCCTTTATAGGGTATCTTTATGAGATTTCCATCGCCTTCCTTGTTTTCTACTCTGTAGTTTTGCAGGCCATAGCCATTGCGATCCTTTTGAGGTTAAGGCTATGAAGAAGGAAGATTTACCCAAGGT
>JBKBRK010000003.1:0-40664 GCA_046292245.1 Aquificaceae bacterium | reverse complement strand
GATGCTAACAGCCTTCATGTAAGGCTTGCGGATAAAAGCATATGTATAGGACCGCCCGAGGCTTCCAAAAGCTATTTGGATATTCCAAGGATCATGTCTGCCCTTGAGGTATCCGATGCGGATGCGGTGCATCCGGGATATGGCTTCCTGTCGGAGAACCCAAAGTTTGCAGAGATTGTAAGAGCAAGCGGCAAGATCTTTGTAGGACCAAGTCCAGAGACCCTTGAACTGATAGGTGATAAGGTAAAGGCTAAGGAGATAGCAAAAAAGGTGGGAATACCTTTGGTACCCGGTAGCGACGGTCCTGTTGATTTTAACAAGGCTTTGGAGGTGGCAAGCAAGATAGGTTATCCTGTGGTTATAAAGGCTGCCTCCGGTGGTGGTGGTAGGGGCATAAGGATTATAAATAACGACAAAGAGCTTAGAGAGAAATTCCCCCTTGCCGCCCAAGAGGCACAAACTGCTTTTGGCGACGGCAGGCTTTACATAGAAAAGTATGTAATAAACCCAAAGCACATAGAGATACAGGTCCTTGCCGACAAATACGGAAAAGTTATAACCTTGGGAGAGAGGGAATGTTCCATACAAAGAAGACATCAAAAGCTTATAGAAGAAGCTCCAAGCTCTGCCTTAACCGAGGAAAAAAGGAAAGAGATATCTAACCTTGTTAGGGATTTTTGCAGAGAGATAAACTATGAAGGGGCTGGTACTGTGGAATTTCTTATGGATGCTGATGGGAATTTCTACTTTATGGAGATGAACGGGCGCATACAGGTAGAACATCCCGTTACAGAGATGGTCTATGGAATAGACTTGGTAGAGTGGCAGATAAGGATAGCGAGGGGAGAAAGGTTAAACTTTGAAAACCTTCAAAGAAAAAGCTATGCCATAGAGCTTAGGATAAACGCAGAAGACCCAAACACCTTTTTGCCTTCACCAGGTAAAATAGAAGAGCTGTGCCTTCCCGGTGGTTTTGGCGTTAGAGTGGATACCCATATATACTGCGGATACACAGTTCCACCCTTTTATGATTCTTTGCTTGCCAAGTTGATATGCTGGGGCGCAACAAGGGAGGAAGCTATAAAAAGAGCTTTGAGATGCCTTGAAGAATTCCGTATAGAGGGCACAGGTCTAAAGACCAATATAGAGTTTCATAAAAGGCTACTGTCCACAAGAGAATTCCAACAGGGCAAACACCACATAAGATTTATAGAAGAGTTGATGATATGAGGGAGAAGATAAAAAGGTTCATAGCAGGTATGTTTTACAGAAACAGGGTGCCTTCGTCGTTGATCTTTTATGGCAAGGAGGGTATAGGTAAAAAAGATATTGGCTTTGAGCTATCCATGTCCCTTTTGTGCCTTGAAGATAAATATCCACCCTGCAATAAGTGCCAATCATGCAGGCATATGAAGGATTTTCTCCAAAAAAAGCCGGAAGAATTAAGATTTTATGGAGAGGATAAAAAGGGAAAAAGAGTATACCTGTACCTTCAGGGGGATCATCCCGATTTTATATATTTAGCGCCAGAAAAGGCGGAGATAAAAATAGACCAGATAAGGGGTGTGAAGGATTTTGCCTACCTTAGCCCTGCCCTTTCTAAGAGAAAGGTGGTTTTTATTGAGCCTGCGGATGCTATGAATCCCTATGCTCAAAATGCCCTTCTTAAGGTTCTTGAAGAGCCTCCACCAGACACCCACTTTATCCTTGTAAGCCAAAGGATAGAAAAGATCCTTCCCACTATAAAGTCAAGAAGCTTTCTTTTGGAAGTGCCACCCTTAACACAAGAGGAATTAAAGGCTATAACTCAAATAGAAGACCCATTGATCCTTGAGCTATCAGAAGGCAGCATAAAGATGGCAAATCAGCTAAAGGAAAAAAAACACATTATACAAACCGCAAAGGACATACTCCAAGGCAATACGTATACCCTATATAAAAAGTCCCTTGAAATAGAGAATTGGGTGTTGGAAGAGCAAGTTCTTCTTTTAAAGGTGCTACAGGCTATAATTCACAAAAGCTACTTGGAGAGCAAAAACTACCAAAACAGAAAAGCCCTTGACACCATATCCTTGGGGTTAGAATATTTAAGCAAGGGCGTAAGATTAAGTCTTTTGCTTTTTCAATTAAAAGGAGGTGATAAGCATGTCTTACATAAAGGCGAGGTTTTTGGACCTAAACAAAATACTTCAGGTTGAGGGCGTTTGGGAAGAGGGCTTATCAATGGGAGATTTAGCGGTAGTCCATTCGGACAAAGGTGAGGAGATCGTAAAAATCTTGGGTACTTCAAAAGAGGGTTCCCCAACAAAGGCACTATTTCTCAGAAGGGCAAAGAAAGAAGACCTAAGGAAGCTTGAGGAAAACAAAGAAGAGGAAAAGAGAGCAGAAGAACTCTGTAGGAAAAAGATAAGGGAGCATAAACTGGAGATGAGACTTTTGAGGGCTTACATACCCCTTGACAGAAGCAAGATATTCTTCTATTACACAGCGGAACAGAGGGTAGATTTTAGAAATCTTGTAAGGGATCTGGCAAAGGTTTTTAGAAAAAGAATAGAGATGAGGCAGGTGGGTGTAAGGGATGCGGTGCAGATGATGGGATGGGTAGGAAGCTGTGGAGAAGAGCCCTGCTGTATAAGATTTCAGGAGGAATTTCAATCGGTATCCTTGAGGGATATAGAGGAGCAAAACCTTCCCCTTTCTCCCCAAAAATTCACAGGTCCCTGCGGAAGGCTTATGTGTTGCCTTGTCTTTGAAAGGGATAATTACTTAGTTAAGGCTTTACTTCCGGAGGTAGGTGGTGAGCTGTGCTTTGAAGGAAAGGTATATAGGGTGGAGTACATAGACCCCCTAAGGTGGAAAATAAGCTTACTCTTCGAAGATTCCAAGAGGGAAATGAGCTTGGAGGATATATTACCCAAGGGCTATGAGAGGGCGCTACAGCGTTGTAAGGAATGTGGGGGTTGTTGTAGGAAGGGTCCTGTAGAAAATGAAGCTTTTGCAGGAATTGAACAGTGAATTGAATAAACTTCTCCTTTTTGAGCTGTCCGACCAAAGAAGGGTTGAGGTAGTATTTTACAGGGGCGATACCCTGTGCATATCCACGCAGGTAGGCTGTGCCATAGGTTGCCCCTTTTGCCTTTCGGGAAGTCTTGGGCTTTTGAGACACTTAACCTTGGAGGAGATCTTAGACCAATACAGGCTTTTAAAGGATAAGTTAGGCATAAAAAGGATAGCTATAGCGGGCATTGGCGAGCCCTTTATGAACTGGGAAAGGGTAAAGGAAGCCTTTTGGTATTTTAAAAGCATGGGGCTTAAGGTAAGCTTCTATACCACAGGACACCCCACCAAGAACCTGACGGAACTTTTAAAGCTTCCCCATAATGGTGTAAACATATCTCTTCATGCCACGGAGGAATACAAAAGAAAAAGGCTTTTGCCTCATGTGGGGACTTTGGAGGAGCTCATAAAAACCTTAAAAGAGGAGCTTTATTACCTTTCCCAAAGGAAGAAAAAGAAAATAAGCCTCGCATACCTTTTACTAAAGGGCATAAACGATTCTTCTGAGGACTTAACAAAGCTTGCAAGATTAGCCAAAGAGTTGGGAGTTGGTATTACCCTTCTTAGGTATAACAGCACAGTGGGAGATTACCAAGATGTGGGAGATTTTGAATACGAAAAAGCCTTTTTATTGCTTAGATCCTATGGAGTAAGGGTGACCTTATCCACACGTTTTAGAAGGGACGAATTGGGCGGGTGTGGGACACTTTTAGTAAACAGGGAGCCTATAGGGTGTTAAGAAGATCCCTTATGATTTCCTCGTGGTCTTCTTGGCTTATTTTTTCTTCTTGGGCAAGACAGGACAAGGGCATAACTTGAACCCTTGCTATGCCCTTTTTCACAAAGCCAAGCTTTTCTGCGGCAGATTTGGAAAGGTCTATTATTCTTCCTCTCTTCCACGGACCCCTATCGGTTATTACCACAACCACTTCTCTGTAGTTTTCAAGGTTTTTCACCAAAAGATAAGTGCCCAAAGGGAAATCTTTTGCCGCAGCGGTATATTTGTACTTGTTAAAGATTTCGCCGGAGCTTGTTTTTCTGCCATGAAATCTCCCCCCATACCAACTTGCATAGCCTTCCTTTATTTGGCATTCATTGGCAAAGAGAAAAGACGCAAATATAAGCAAAAAAGCCACCATCTTCATAAGAAATCCTCCTAACATTTTTATAATTCTACCAAAAGATATCTTGGGTGAGAAATTACCCTTCATAAATAAGACTTTATAAAAGTTATAACCTATAGCACCCTCCACCACCTGCCTAATTGATCTACTCTTCTTACCACTACACACCTAATGATCATAGCCCAACCACCTTTTTTTATTGACAGGTTTGTATCTAAGCTTTTTGACTGAACTTCTAACCCAGCGTATAGTCCTACGGGGTGAGGTAGTAGTTTGTGGGAAGCACGGCTATTTTTTAACCTTCTTCATCCCAGTACAAGCTTGGCCCTTGAAAGTAAAAACTTCATAAACCTACTTGCAAGAAAGGTAAGCTTCTCGTTCTCCGGATATATTATGTAATACCACCTTACAGCATTAAAGCCTCTTATCTTAACGGGCACTATACTTCCCTCATCAATATACTTCTCTAACATGCCCCTTGACAGAAAGCTACAGCCATAGCCCTTTTTTACCATGCTAAGGATTGACCTTCCGCAGTTTATTTCTATCTTTATCCTTAACTTTTCAAAGATTATTCCTAATCTTTCAAGCTCTTCCTTTACCACCTTCCTTGTACCCGAGCTTACCTCTCTAAAAATCAGGTCTGTGTTGTAAAGTTCCTCTGGGTCTATCTCTCCCTTTTGGGCAAAGGGATGGTAAGGATGGGTAAAGAAAAGGACCTCATCCACGAACCATTTTATAGAGCTAAACTTTTCTGAGGGCTCTCTTTCTATGATGCCTATGTTTAATACACCGGAGGCTAAGGCTTCCTCTATGTGTTGAGAGTTATCCACCAAAGCCCTTATGGATATATTGGGAAATTGCTGGTGGAACTCCACTATAAGCTCTGGCACCTTATACTCGCTAAGGGTTGTGCTTATTCCCAAAAGGAGAGTATCCTTAAAGTCCTTCTTTATCTTTGCCATTTCTTCCATAAGGCTTTCGTAGTTGCCAAGGAGGTTTTTGGCTATTTCGTAGATCCTTTTGCCTTCGTCGGTTAGAACTATCCTTCCGCCCTGCCTTTGGAAAAGCTTGGCGCCCACAATTCTTTCAAGGGCTTTTATCTGCTGTGTTACAGCGGGTTGAGTTATATAAAGTATTTCGGAAGCCTTTGAAAAGCTTCCAAGGTCTGCCACCGCTATAAAGGTCTTAAGCTTGCTTATGTCTATCATTACCACACTAAAATTTTAATATAAACCTTCCTTATAAAAAATATAAGCTTAGCTTATTTTAAAAAGCTCCCTTACATGTTTTTCAATCTGTTCCAAGATTTTCAAAAGCTCTTCTTTTTTTAAAGTTGCTGCCTCTTCTACGGTCCAATGCTCTCTTCTAAGATGGGCTTCTAAATAAGGACATCTATCCCTTGCCTCTGGAGAAAGGGTTATAAGGATGTCTATGTCTTTGTATGGTATGGCAAAGATATCTTTGGGATACAAGCCTTCTGTGGGATATCCCTTTTTCTCTAAGAGTTCAATAATTTCCTTTGGTATTTCCTTTGCGGGTTCAACGCCCGCGGAGTATATATCCGGTGATAAAAGGGCAAGATTTGAAACTTTTCTTGCCACCGACTCTGACATAATACTTCTTACTGCGTTGCGAGTGGATACAAAGGCTATTCTCATGATGTTTTAAAAAGGAAGTTGATAAGATAACCAGCCACTATAATGGAAACTCCCACGATGGTTGCAAACATAGCTATTAGCCTTGGTGATCCGTAGTGTTTTAGCTTTACATCCACTACCAAAAGGGGCGTGGCCACCACCCCGTATTTTAAAACTTCCTTTATATCTATCACCTTTTCCACGCTTGCCTGTATATTCTTTGTCTCAACTATCTTGGAGACCACCTGATAGAGTAGCTCACAATTATTGCAGTTTAAAGAACTTATTATCTGTATTCTCTTCATAAGGATATTATTATAACCTCTTTTAGCTTGCCATTCAAAACTCCATCTCCATCAAGGTACATGAAGAAGCCACCTACGGGCTCATTAAGCTCCAGGTTTGGCTTTGGATTTAGAAGACGGATTGGCGTTGGTGCGTAAATAACTTATGGTATATTAGACCTTCCAATCCCAGACTACACCACCATATCTCGCAGAGGGAGAAAGCTAAATATACAGCGTAATTGTGTGAGTAGTAGGCTGGATGAAATACGTAGAGTGGAGTTTGTGTTGAATATCTTTTTATGCACCAAAGCCTTGCTCGGCGTATCATAAGTTATAATATTTCCTTTAGCTATGGTAAAGATAGGAATAACCATGGGAGACCCTGCAGGAGTTGGACCTGAGCTTATCTTGAACATTTCCAAGCACTTCAACTTAGAGAAAGCCTATGTGATATATGGAGAGAGTAAGATTATGCAAGCTATACAAAGGGATTTAGGGATATACCTTGACCTGAAAGAGATCTATACGATAGATGAGGTAAAAAAGCCCGGTATCTATATAGCGGATTTGAATATAAGTGAAACCGATAGACCCTTGCCCTCTCTCACCTCTGGCAAGGTGGCGGTGGCATATCTTGGAAGGGCGGCTGTGGATGCAGTTTATGGGAAAATTCATGGACTCCTTACCATGCCTATAAATAAGTTTTGGGCAAAGCTTGCAGGCTTTTCCTTTGAAGGTCAAACGGAATTTTTGGCTCAAGCATGTAATGTAAAGGATTACGCCATGCTTATGTATTCAGAAAAGATAAAGGTGGTCCCTTTTACCACCCATATACCCTTGAAGGAAGTCCCAGAAAGGATAAAAAGCCAAGAGATAATAAGAAAAGTAAAGCTTATAGTAAAGGAGTTTAAAAGGCTGTTTGGTATAGAGCCCTCCATTGGTGTTTTGGGATTGAACCCCCATGCGGGGGAAGGTGGCACCATGGGAGAAGAAGATGTAAAGGAGATAGCTCCTGCGGTAGAAGCTCTCAAAGAGGAAGGTTATAGGGTGGAGGGTCCTTTATCGCCCGACAGCGCCTTTTTGAATAAAGATTTTGATCTTTATCTTTGCATGTACCATGACCAGGGCTTGATACCCTTTAAGCTTCTTGCCTTTAAAGAAGGTGTAAATCTTACCCTTGGACTGCCCTTTGTAAGAACTTCACCGGACCATGGTACCGCCTACGATATAGCTTGGAAGGGCATCGCAGATAAAACTCCTTCCTTGCATGCATTAAAGCTGTGTGAAAGGCTATGTCTATAAGAAGAAGACTATACACTAATCTATTCCTTTCTATATTTTTAACTCTAACGGCAACGGTTATATCTCTTTATTTGATATCATCCTACCTTCTCAATAGCAAGCTCAAAGAAGTCTATACACACATTTTTAACAACTACGAGGAGCTCCTAAAACATGAAGAAAGGAATATAGAACCATTTACCATAAAGACGCACGTTGAGGATGAATACTACTATGTAGAAAAGTTATCCGGAACTTCCTGCGATAGAAGTCCCTATTACAAGATTTCATCTATGGGGCTATACTATGGCAGAAATAAAGCTTACGCCGATGGATGCTATTTCATAGGGGTCAGAGTTGAAGAATTGCTGGATATCATGAAGAGCCTATTGGGTGTTGAATGGATCATTTATTACGATAGAAACTCTATAAAGGACGCTGTAGACCTTGACAAATTTGTAAAGGATAAGATAGCTACAGATAGTATATTGATAGACAAGTTTTCAGACTCCAAAGTCCTTTCCCTGCCCCTTGATGTGGTAGGATATAGGCTACATGGTAGCTTTTTTGAAAAAAGTCTTCTTATGGAGATACTCATCGTGGATATTAATCAGTCGTACTTTGGAAAGATAATACTTGTAAAGGATGTTTCTGGTATATACAAGGAGGTTTATACCACAATTTTAGTGCTCTTCTCTTATTCCATGACTTTAATTCTACTTTTGTCCTTTGCGCTTTTTAGGATATCTTCTTTCTTGGTTAGCAGAATAATCTTGTTAAGGGACGTAGCTGGAAAAATAGAAAAAATGGATTTTTCGGCGGTTGATCTTATCAAAAGGCAAGCAGGAAACTCAAAGGATGAGGTTTGTGAGTTGGGAGAGAGCATTTACCATATGGCAGTTAGTCTAAAATCCACCTTTGAAGAGCTGCAGGAGAAGAAGAAGGAGCTTGAGCAGATGGCTTACTACGACCCCCTTACAGGGCTTCCCAACAGAAGATTCTTCTTTGACCATGCACGTATTCTATTTGAAAACTCAAAGAGGTATGGGACAGATCTTAGTGTCCTCATTATGGACCTTGACTACTTTAAAAGGATAAACGACACCTATGGCCACGACGCCGGAGACCTCATTTTAAAAAGTTTTGCGGACGTTATAAGGAAAAATACAAGACATTCAGACTTACCAGCCAGGTTTGGTGGCGAGGAGTTTGTTCTTTTGATGCCTAACACAAGCCTTCAACAGGCAAAGATCGTCGCAGAAAAGATCAGGCTTAGCTTTCAAAACAGCCATGTAGTTTACAAAGAGGAAAAGATAGGTACAACCCTTAGCGGTGGGCTTGCATCCTTTACATCTAAGGTTGAAAGTATAGATGACCTTATAAAGATGGCTGATGAAGCCCTCTACAGGGCAAAGGAGCTCGGCAGGAATAGGGTAGAAGCTTACGAGCTTAAAAAATAGGCACTTCAGAAGCTGGGTTGGCAAGGGCTCTCAAAAGGTTTAGTTTTATAGCCTTTACTATATCTTCCTTTACTTTGCGCTCTTTGAACCTTATAAAGTGATGGAATAACACGCCGCTGGCTTCTAATCCAAGTCCCTTGTCCTGGGTTATCTTATCAATCCAATCTCTATTCAAAAAATTATTCCTAAGGTTTGGAGTTTTTCCTTTTCCTATGCCCACAAACTGATAGCCACAAACAGAGCCCTCTTTTAAAAAGACCTTCACCAACTTATCTTCCCACTCAAAGCTAAAGGATTCTTCTGCTTCTTCAAAGATACCACCGCTACCTGCAGTGGCAGACCTTGTTTTTACTGCATTGTAATCTACAAGCCCGGGGTTTTTGACCTTTAGCCCTGCCATGTTAAAGCCCGCTATGGCACCTCCTTGTTGTGCCGGTGGGAAAAGAGCAATCCAGCGGTGGTTCCCCCAAGCATCTATGCCGGAGCATATATCCCCAGCAGCATAGACATCGGGGTCAGAAGTTTGCTGGTATTCATTTACCAATATACCGCCCACAACTCTTCCGGTGGCTTCGTTTATGTGTAGCTTTATATCCGTATCCGCCACAAGGCTTGTCCTGGGCCTTACGCCTGTGGAAAGGATGACCATATCCGCCCTTATAAACTTACTTTTATCGGTTCCGTTTGGTTTTATTTCCACCGCCTCAACCCAATGGTCTTCCCCATGTATAGCAACCACTTGATGGTTTAAATAAAAATGTATACCTTCCTCCTCCAAAGGCTTCATGTATTTGTCTGCCATAAACTTATCAAGCATTCTTGGAAGTACACGGTCAAAAAACTCTACCACATGTACCTCCAAGCCCATGTGTCTTAAGGTCTCTGCATCCTCTACACCTATCGGTCCAGCCCCCACTATCACCGCCCTTTTAACCTTTCCAGAAAGTATCCAATCCCTTATCTTTTTTGCGTCATAGAGATTTTTTGCAGTGGTTACCCCACCAAGTTCCACTCCGGGAATGGGCGGCACAAAGGCGTAGGCACCGGCAGCCAACAGGCATTTGTCGTAAGGTATCTCCTCCCCACCCCTTATAAGGACAACCTTTCTTTTGTTGTCTATACTTACAACCTCCTTTTTAGGTCTAAAATCAACCTTGTATTTTTCATAGAAACCATAACCACCCTTATAGAAAAGGGCTTCTTGGGATATATCCCCTCTTATGACGTTCTCCATACAGTTGGGAGCATAGGTTGGGAATTCTTCGTCGGAAAGGACTATTATCTGTGAATCTTTATCTACTTTTCTAAAGGTTTCTATGGCACTGGCTGCCGCAGGCCCGTTTCCTACTATTACTACCCTCATCCTTCTTTACACACCTTTAGTATGTATTCTAAACAGCTTCTTACACCAAAGCCTGTAGCGCCCCTTGTGTAATAACCAAACTCTTCCCTCATATGGGCTGGACCTGCTATATCAAGGTGCACCCACTTTATACCTTCTCCTACAAACTCTTCCAAAAACATGGCCGCCGTTATGGCTCCTCCATACCGACCACCAGAATTTAGAACATCCGCTTCTCCCTTCTTTATCTTTTCCCTAAGCCTTTTATCATCCATGGGTAGCTTCCACATTCTTTCACCTGTTAGCTTTGAAAGGTCCAAGATCTCTTCTCCAAACTGGTCATCGTTGGTAAAAAGCCCTGCTGTATATTCTCCCAAAGCTACCATACAGGCGCCCGTCAAGGTTGCCATATCTATGATCTTTGAAACTCCAAGATTGCTGGCATAGGAAAGGGCGTCCGCAAGGGTAACCCTTCCTTCGGCGTCCGTGTTGTCTATCTCTATGGTCTTTCCGTTCATTGCCTTTATAATATCGTCCGGCCTGTAGGCGCTTCCGCTTGGCATATTCTCTGCCGCACCAAAGATACCGTGCACTTCCACACAGGGTTTTATCTGGGCTATTGCCTTCATAATTCCAAGAACTGCACAAGCTCCCGATTTATCCATCTTCATGGTCCTCATGTAGTCCCCTGTTTTTATGTTAAGGCCGCCACTGTCAAAGGTCAAACCTTTACCCACTATGGCTATCTTGTCCTTTGCCTCTGTCTTTGGCTTATAGATGATATGAATAAACCTCGGCGGAGCTGAAGAGCCTTTCCCTACGCTCCAAAGGGCTTGCATGCCCATATCCTGAATCTCCTTTTCATCATATACCCTGCACTCAAGCCCGTATTCTTGCGAAAGCCTTTGGGCGATCTCTGCCAAAGTTATGGGGTTTATCACATTACCGGGCTCGTTCACCAAATCCCTTGCAAAGTTTTGGGCTTGTGCAAAGATCTCACCAAGCTTGATACCCTCTTCCTCCGCATCGTGTATGTATAGGCTTTCTATCTGCGCCTTTTCTTCTTCCTTCTTTGTTTTGTACTTATCAAAGCGGTAGCTTCCAAGAAGGGCACCCTCCGCCAAAGCTTTGCTTAGTCTATGGTTTAACTCTCCCGCATATAGGTACAACTCCTTTACCTTATCCCTTGTGGCTCTTTTGACAAGCATAGCCACAGCAGACCTATAGCTTTCCTCCGTTGCCCTTTGGATTTTCCCAAGACCTACTATATAGAAGGTCCTTACCTCTTGGTTTAAAAGCAAAGGTACCTTTACAAGGCTATCTTCTTTGCCCTTAAAGTCTTCCATCTCAAGGATCTTTTCCACATCCCTCTTATAGGGTCCAAGAAATTCAAAATTCTTTTTGTCATCCTCAAAGACAAAAATTCCCAAAGGACCTTTTACATCTTCCACCTTAAAGCTCAAAGGTTTTATCTGCATGCCCTTCCTCCTAATCTTCTTCTTGTGGTGTGCTTTCTCTTTTCATGGCAACTTTTCCAGTCCTTGCCATTTCCTTTATACCAAGGGGTCTCACAAGGTCTATAAAGGCTTGTATTTTATCCTCTGTACCCGTTATCTCCACTGTGTAAGTTTCTGGTGAGACATCTACTATCCTTGCCCTAAAGATCTCAACAAGCCTTAGGACTTCATCCCTTGCCCTTGGTGTTGCAGTGTAGACCTTTATAAGGGCAAGCTCCCTTTCCACATGGGGCACGTCCGTTATATCCTTCACTTTTAAAGTGTCTATAAGTTTTCTAAGCTGTTTTACCACCTGCTCTATTACTACATCATCCCCTATTACCTCAAGGGTCATCTGGGATATTCCCTTTTCGTGGGTTTCTCCTACGGAAAGTCCTTCTATGTTGTAGCCTTTTCCTGCTATCAAGGTGGCTATCCTTGCCAAAACTCCAAGCTCGTTCCTAACGGTTAAGCTTATTAAATGCTTGCGCACCTCTCCCTTTTTTACTTCTCTGAAAAGGGGAGTCTTTACCGTGCTTAGCTGTGAGCTTCCAAGGGTATCTGCCATAATGAAACCTCCTTTAGCCTACCAAATACATGGTTTCTGCCTCCACAGGCTTTTTACCATCATGCAATATCATTTCTCTGTAGGATTTTCCTGCTGGTACCATAGGGAAAACGTTCTCTTCCTTATCTACGTGAAAGTCCATAATTACAGGTTTGTCTTGTATTCTTAGAGCTTCCTCTATTATTTCCCTTACATCAGAAGGCTTTTCTGCCCTAAAGCCCGTTGCACCACAAGCCTCTGCAAGCTTTACAAAATCTGGCTGCACGCTTAAATCCACTTCCGCATACCGACGATCGTAGAAAAGTTCTTGCCATTGGCGCACCATGCCAAGATAGCTGTTGTTTATTATAGCAACCTTCACGGGTACTTTGTATTGTACTGCGGTAATTATCTCCTGCATAGTCATCATAAAAGAACCATCACCATCTATCACAAAGACTTCCCTTTCTGGCCTTCCAATCTTTGCCCCTATGCCTGCGGGCAATCCAAAGCCCATGGTACCAAGCCCTCCGGAGTTTATAAACTGCCTTGGGAGAGAATACTTATAGAACATGGCAGCCCACATTTGATGCTGGCCTACTCCTGTTGTTATAATGGCTTCTCCCTTGGTAGCTTGGTAGATCTGTTCTATTACATATTGGGGCTTTATAACCTTATCAGACCTTGAATAGGTAAGGGGGTATCTCTTTTTCCACTTTTCTATCTGCTCTATCCATTCCTGTCTTTCTTTTGGGTATAACATCTTTACCGTTTCCCTCCTCAACTCCTCAAGCAACCTCCTCAAGACTATCTTTACATCACCCACTATGGGTACATCCACCACTATGTTCTTTGATATAGACGCTGGGTCTATGTCTATGTGGATGATCTTCGCTTGTGGAGCAAACTCTTCTATTTTTCCCGTAACTCTGTCATCAAACCTTGCCCCCACCGCTATAAGAAGGTCGCAGTTATAAACAGCCATGTTGGCATAATAAGTGCCGTGCATTCCAAGCATATGAAGGGCAAGGGGATGGTCTTCGGGGAAGGATCCCTTACCCATGTTGGTGGTAGTTACGGGCATCTTCATCAACTCTGCAAGCTCTACAAGCTCCTTTTGAGCCTCCGCTTGGACTGCACCCCCACCTAAATAAAGCACAGGCCTTTTTGCCTCCACCATAAGCCTTATGGCCTTTCTTATTTGTTGGAGATTACCCTCAAGGTGGGGCTTGTAGCCCGGTAGGGATTCCTTTACCTCTTCCAAAGAAGGTATCTTCACATCGCTAAGCTTTTGTGTTATATCCTTAGGTATGTCTATAAGCACCGGTCCTGGTCTGCCAGTTTTGGCTATGTAGAAGGCTTGGCGAATTATAAGTGGGAGGTCTTCTATCCTTTTAACCAGAAAGCTATGCTTGGTTATAGGCCTTGTAATACCTACTATATCTACTTCTTGGAAGGCATCGTTGCCTATCAAATGGGTTGGCACCTGCCCCGTTATAAAAACCACAGGGACAGAATCCATGTAGGCATCTGCAATGGCAGTTACCAAGTTGGTAGCACCTGGACCAGATGTAGCTATGGCAACGCCCACCTTTCCAGTAGCCTTTGCATAGCCTTCTGCCATATGGCCGGCACCCTGCTCATGCCTTGCCAATATATGTTTTATACCTCCATCCCTATAAAGGGCATCATAAACCTCCATTATGGCACCACCTGGAATACCAAAGACTATCTCCACACCTTCCTCTTTTAAGGCTTCTATTACAATATCTGCCCCTTTCCTTGGCATAACTTACCTCCAAACTTGTAGTTTAAAAGTATAAAATATATGCAAAGCTTTAAGAATTGATTAAAAGTGGTAGGCTACGGACAAAGCCCTGCCAAGGCGAATGCCTGCGCCACCGGATGGATTTTCCTTGTATAAGAATATAAAAATCACCTTAATAAGCCCTTCTAATAGTCTTATTAAAACTTTTTATTGCAAAAGCCTTTCAAGGACATATATATTTTTAGCTTAGGATTAAATTAGGACAAAAGGAGGTGTAGAAATGTTCACAAGGCGTGATCTATTAAAGTCTGCAGGGGTAGGTGCTTTAGCCTTAGGCATTTCCTCTCAGCCTGTCTTTTCGGCCGCCGAGAAGGTGGTAAAGATGGAGGCTATGCTTCCGCCGCCAAAGGGCAGTAGGGTAGTTGTATGTGGTGGTGGATGGGCAGGGCTCACTGTGGCCAAGTATCTTAAGAAGGAAAACCCCAACATAGAAGTGGTTCTCATTGAGAAAAGGCCCAACTTCTTCTCATGCCCCATATCCAACCCGTGGCTTGCAGACCTTGTCAACCTTGATTTTATATCCCATGATTTCAATCAACCTGCGGCCAAGTATGGATATAGGTTTATAAACGCTCCAGTTATCGCCATAGAAAGGGATAAAAGGAGAGTTTATACAACTAAGGGCTACGTAGAATACAACTACCTTGTCCTTGCACCCGGTATAAGGTACAACTATAATGCATGGTTTGGAGACAACAAGGATATGATAAGCTATACCAAGCTAAACTATCCCGCTGCCTTTATTCCCGGATCTGAACATATAGCCTTAAAAAGGAAGATCCATGAGTTTGAAGAGGGTGATTTTATAATCACAGTGCCCCCCGGCGCTTATAGATGTCCCCCAGCACCCTATGAGAGGGCTTGTATGGTGGCAGAGGTTTTCAAAAGAAACAAAGTAAAGGGAAGGGTTATAGTCCTTGACCCTAAGGATGATATAGCTCCAAAAGGACCGGGCTTTAGGGCTGCCTTTGAACAGGTTTATTTGGGTATTATAGAGTATGTGCCAAAGGCGTCTATAAAGGAAGTGGACCCAGTTAAAAAGATCATAAAGACCACGGCGGGAGACTTTAAGTTTGCCGATGCCAACTTGGTACCACCTCATCAGGCGGGTGAGCTTGTATGGATGGCAGACCTAATAGCCAAGGACAAGGAAGACAAACCCACCGGTTGGGCAGACCAAGATCCTCTAACCTTCCAAGCAAAGGCAGACCCCAACGTCTTCTTGGTGGGTGATGTAATAGGCGGCGTACCCTACCCCAAGAGTGGGCATATGGGTAATTCTCAAGGCAAAATAGTGGCAAAGATCATAGCTTCAAGGATAGCGGGCAAAGAATGGAAGAGAGAGCTTCCCGATAACACCTGCTACTCTATGGTGAATGGCTCTCCACAAGAGGCCATAGTTATAAATGTGACCTACGATTACGATGAAAAGGAGAAAAAGATAGTTCCAAAGCCAAGAACAATAAACGATAGGTCAGAAGCCTTGGCAAAAGCCACTTACGAATGGGCGAGGGCTATATATAGAGATATGTTTACATAAGAAGCTTGTGGGGGTCTCCCCCCGCCTTGCTATGGGGTAATTGACATGGATAGAAGAGGCTTTATCAAAGTCTGTGGAACAGTAGCTGTAGCTTCTATGCTGGATGCCACCTTTTACTCTAACCTTTTGGCAAGCCAAAAGGACAATATGTTAAAAACCTACAACAAGGCGATCCTTGTGAAAGAAGATGGAACCCCCTTAAAGGAATCGGATATAAAGCCCCATGTTAATTACATTTTCTTTTACCCCCATGCCGCAACCCCTTGCTACCTTATAAACTTAGAACAAGAGATCAAGCCCGCGGAAATAAAGCTAAAGGATGGTAAAAGCTACACATGGCCCGGTGGCATAGGTTCAAAAAGGAGCATAGTGGCATACTCGGCGATATGTGCCCACCAATGGAGCTATCCTACCAAAGAGTACTCCTTCATAAACTACTATCCACCCCATACACCCTCTGAAACTACAAAAAAGGCAGGTATAATCCAGTGTTGCGCCCATTTGGCTTTGTATGACCCAAAGGAAGGTGCTAAGGTTATAGATGGGCCCGCGGAAGTGCCCTTGGCTTCTATCCTCTTGCAAGAGGAAGAGGGTAATATCTATGCGGTGGGCCTTTTGGGTGTGGAGCAATTTACCCAGTTCTTTGATAACTACAAGGCGGAATTAAGGCAAAGGTATGGCACCACTGCAAAGGCAAGAGAGCTTGTGGAAAAATGTATAGTGATGGAGGTGGATAAATATGTCCAAGCAGTGGTCAGGTGTTAGCAGAAGGGATCTTTTGGTAGGTGCTGGTATTTTGGGGATTTCTACCCCCCTGCTTGTATACTCCAAAACTCAGGCAAGGCAAAAGGCTCAGGTGGTTATAGTGGGCGGAGGCTATGGTGGTGTCACCACCGCCAAGTATCTTAAAAAGGAAAATCCAAGCCTTGATGTGGTGCTTATTGAGGAAAGGCCCTTCTTTATGTCCTGCCCTATGTCTAACCACTTCTTGGCAGGCTTTATGGAGCTTACGCCCCTTTGTTTTTCCTACAATATACTGGAAGTGAAATATGGAGTTAGAGTTGTTCAGGATAAGGTGCTTGGCGTAGAGCTTGATAGAAAGGTGGTAAGAACATCCTCTGGCTATATAGCTTATGACTATCTTGTGCTTTCTCCCGGCATAGATTACGATGTAGAAGACAAGCCCTTTTACAGAGACTCCATAGTCTATAATCCTCCTGCCTTCAAGCCGGGCTCGGAGCATATCTACCTAAAAAGGTTGATAGAAGAGTTTGAAGGGGGAGATATAGTTATCACAGTTCCTACACCACCCTATAGATGTCCTCCAGCACCCTATGAAAGGGCTGCCTTGATAGCAAGCATGATAAAGAAAAACAACCTAAAAGCCCATATCTACTTTGTTGACGCCAACGAAAGGCCCATCATAAACACAGAAGGCTTTTTATCCGCCTATTATGACCTTTACAAGGATATAGCCACCTATGTAACCTCTGTGCAGGTAAGGGATATAGATGTGCACAAAAGGGTTGTAAAAACCTCTCATGGAGACTTTAAGTATGATATCGCCAACATAATACCGCCTATGAAGGCAAGCAACCTTTTACAGGAGGCTGGGCTTCTTAAAAGGGGGCAAAAATGGGTGGAAGTAAATCCCTTTACCTTTGAAACCTCTGTGAAAAATGTATTTGTTATGGGTGATGCTTCCCAAAGCTACCTCCCAAAGAGTGGATACGCAGCCCATTCAGAGGGCAAAATGGTGGCAAAGATAATAAACGCAAGAATACAGGACAAGGAGGTCAAAGAAGAGTACCTCCAAATGATATGCTATGCCATGGTAAGCGATAAGGAAGCCATAATGACGGAAACCTCCTTTAAATACGATACAGTATCCAAGAGGTTTATACCAACTCACAGAGAGGATAACACAAGGAAAGAGACAACCGCAAAGAGATACGAAGAGTGGGCAAGAGGCCTCTGGCGAGACCTCTTTGGCTAAAACTCTTTAAGCATACCCTTTACCTTGTCCTCCCAGCTTGGGTGGGCAAGGGTTGCCTTTCTCAAGTTTCTTTTCCTCTTCTTTGATTTGTGGGTGTTGTAGTGGGAACCGCCTGCCTTTTGCCTTTTAACCTTTCCTGTGGCGGTTATTTTAAACCTTTTTTTTGCGGACCTGTTGGTTTTCATCTTAACTTTTGCCATTTAACCACCTCCAAGCTTTAAATTATACCAGATTTTATGGTTTAACAATCAGCCCATCGACCATCACCACAATCCCCTTGCCTTCATAAAAACCTTGGCTTAGATTTTAACTATGCCCCACTTAACTATTGATGTATTACAGCTATTGGAGGAAAAGCTGGGGAAAGAGGAAGCTAAGAAAGTGGCAGAGGCTATTGAGATAGCCTTGGAAAGCATAGAGGAAAGGTCTAAAGAGGTAGCCTTGCAGAGAAAGCTGGAGCTAAGGGAAGAGCTTACAAAAGAGCTTATAACAAAGGCCGAGTTTTATGGGGAAATAGGATTATTGCGCCAAGAGATACAAGCCTTAAAGATAGAGCTTGAAGCAAAAATAGAGAAGGAGATTCTAAGGCTTGACAGGAAATTTACTATTATGTTTTTGATCCTTCTCTTTGTCATAATATTCCTAAACAAGGAGGCCTTGGAGTTTATAGCAAAGCTTCTGGGGCTTATTAAATGATCCTTGGGATTTAAATCTAAGAATGCCTATGCTACCAAGTAATTTGGGGAAATTTTAACATCCGAGTAATTCCCTTAGATCATTTTCTAACTCTCGGTATATGCCAAGCTTTATACGATGGATCCTTCCCTCCTTGTCCAAAAGGTAAGAAGTGGGAAAACCCATAAGTTTTAGCTCCTTTTCTACATGCTCTGTGGGCTTTACTATGGTAAAGGAGTATGGATTGTTTTGCAAAAACTTCTCTAAGGCACCTTGAGAACTATCCATATTGACCGCAAGCACTTCAAATCCTTTGTCTTTGCACCTTTTATACTCTCTTTCAAAGATGGGCATCTCTTCCCTGCAAGGTGGGCACCATGTGGCCCAGAAGTTTAATAAAACTACTCTACCCTTTAAGCTTGATAGCTTCATATCCCTTCCATCAAGGGTTTTAAAGGTGAAGTTTGGTAGGGGTTGTACCGTTTGGGGCTGGTAGGATAGTGAGTCTTCTTCTTTATGTCTTAGTCCAAAGTAGGCTATCATCACAAAAAGGATAAAGGCTAATATATAGGGTGTATATCTCTTCATAGTTTATTAATTTAAAAGAATTCTTGCCCTTTTCAAGTGGTATATTCTGCGTTTATCTTTATGTAATCGTAAGTTAGATCAGAAGAATAATAGATCCAGCTTTCCCTTCCTTCCATCAGGTCAAGGTTTATCTCAATCTCTTGGGATTCTTCCATGTACTTTTTGGCATTTTCCAATGCCTTTGGATGTACCTTTCCGTCGTAAAGGAGATGGTTGCCTATATAGACCTTTAGTTTAAACTGGTCTATGGGAAAGGGAGTGGAGCCTGCGGCGGCAACTATCCTTCCCCAGTTTGGGTCCCTTCCGAATACCGCCGTTTTAACAAGGTTTGATACAGCAATAGCTTGGGCTATAAGCCTTGCCTTTAGCTGTATAGAGGCATTTTTAACAACCACTTTTATGGTCCTTGTAGCACCTTCTCCGTCTTGTATTATCTTCCGTGCAAGGCTTAGAGATACTTCCTCCACTGCATCGCTTATTTTTTGTAAATCTTCCTTTATTAAACCAAGGCTTATTAGACCAAAGCTGTCGTTTGTACTCATACATCCGTCCACACTTACAGAGTTAAAGGTCCTCTCGTTTATATCCCTGTGGAGCTTTTCTATTACACCTTCTTTTATATCCCCGTTGGTAAATACAAAGGCAAGCATGGTTCCCATGTTGGGGTGTATCATGCCTGCACCTTTGGCAAAGCCAAAGGCCTCAAGCTTGTCCCTTTTTACAAAGTCATACTTAGGAAAGCTATCGGTGGTGGATATTACCTCGCTTGCCCTCTTTAAATCAAGGGGCTCAAGGATATCACAAGCCCTATCTATTGCGGTAAGTACTTTGTCTATGGGTAAGGGCTTTCCTATGATTCCAGTAGAAAAGACAAGGACTTCCTCCTCTTCAACATCAAGCCTTTCCGCCACCCTTTTTGCCATAAGCTCCGCATGTAAAAGGCTTTCTCTACCAACTCCACAGTTGGCGTTTCCGCTGTTTATAACCATAGCCCTCACTGTACCCTTGAAAACCTTTTGAGAATACAAAACGCTGGCAGACTTAAAGTGGTTTTTTGTAAAAAGAAAGGAAGCTTTACAACTTTGGGGTAAGAGGATCACCAGTATGTCGGGCTTTTCTCCAGATTTTAATCCTGCCCTTCCAACTCCCATCAAAACATCCATGAAAAAATTGTATCACAGGGTGTTTCAAAAATAGCCCCTTTTACAGAACCACCGCCCCCGCCCCCTGTAGTAGGAGCTAATGCCCATATAATACCCTCTCAGGGGAGAGTGCCATCAGCACCACTACCTTAAGAACTTGCCAAGAATAAGCATATCTCTCAGCAGATGACCATCTTCTCATAAGGTCTTTTAGTAGGGCTAAGTCTTCATTGTTAAGTAGGATTGAGCTTAGAGCATATGGTTATTTTGCCCATCTTTTACAATTTTAGCATAGGGGTATGTTTAATTTGGGGTTTTTGAAACAGCTTCATAGCTGGGCTTACCAAAGTGATATCTAAACCTTATAAAGATAAAACATGGCTTTGGGTGGTAGATGTTGAAGCTTTAAAACAGGCAGAAAAGATTTTGGAATTATCCCAGATCCCTTAAAAGCTCCTTGACATTCACTATCTGGCTATTGGGAACTACCTTATCCGCTCCAAAGCCTTTTGCGGATTCTATCAAAGAAACATTCTTATGCCCGCAGTAGGCTATAACCTTTGCACCTTTCTCCTTTAGTGTCTTTATTATCTCTGGGGAATACTGTTCTATATTAACCAACACCACCTCTTCCCCTTTGTAGTCCTCACCAACCCTAAGTGAATACTGGGATAGGGAAGCCCTTATTCTGCTAAGAAGTAGAAGATTTTTCTCCATGAGAAGCACCTTCATGTTTTAGACCCTCCAAGGCTTTTATAAAACTTCTTTTAAACTCCTCTTTAAACTTGTGAGACCAAAAGGCTATATGTAAAGTATCACCCTCAAGCCTTGCCCATGCCTTGCGATGAACTGTGTAAAAGGCTATAAGCATGCCACCCACCACCAGTATGGAACCGAGCCATATGATGGAAGTGCCTGGCTGTTTTGAAACCTGAAGCCCGCTAAAGTATTGGGGCTCAAAATCCACAAGGAAAAGGAAATAGGGAAAGTCCTTAAGCTCCACCATTTGGTTCTGGGCGAATATTGTAAGCTCTGGTGAATAGACCACAGGCACATCATAGGCTTTACCTTCCTTTAGCACCTTTACCACCAGGGCAGGCTTTAACTCTCCTTGGAACCCCTTTTGTTCATCCTCAAGGTTTAAGGTAGACCTATCTATGGACAAAAGCATATCCTTGAACTCAGAAACCTTTCCAGCTTTTAGCTCTATTTCTCCAAGGAAAGCTTTTTGAGGGTCTTTTGGCGCAAGGTTCTTATCAAATATAGCTATCTTTGCCCTTCCTGCCTCTCCAGTAAGGCCGTAGGTGGCTTGAAATATCCTGTAGCTTCCAAAATCAAAGGGAGAATTTACCGCTGTCATACCTTGTGCAACCACTTTACCATCCTGTATTATCCTTATATCGCTTTCAAAACTTGCTATAGCCTCCTTAAAGGGATTGTCCCTTTTTTTACCCTTCCTTTTAAACTCCTCCTCGTAGCTAACTATCCTAAAGTCTTCAAGGCCTATTTGAAAGGGAAGTTTTATGGCCTTTTCCTTGGCAGGAATGATCAAGGTATCACTTCTTGAACCTTCGGGTATTATCACAGTGCCCCTTATACCCCATATAGCGTCAATAAGGGCTCCAGCCATTATAACCAACAAGCCTATGTGCACCACATAAACTCCAAGACGTGCATACTTTCCCTTTTCTCCATAAAAGTAGGTTTTCCCTTCCTCCTTATCCGCATAGACCTTAAAGCCCATACTACCAAGAAATTTGGCTATCCTTTCCTCAGAAGGATTAACTTTTATGGATATAGCTTTTAGATGTCTTTCCATGTGCTCGTCCAGCCTTTGAAACCTTTCCTTTGTAAAGGTTTGCATCCATATCCTTGGTAGCCTTTTAAAGGAACAAGCTATAAGGTTTATGGCAAGGAGTACTATAAGCCCTATATAGTACCAAGAATGGAAAATATCCGTTATCCAAAGCTTCCAAAACCAATAGCCAAGGTCTGCACCAAACCTGTCAAGATAAAACTCTATGGGCTGGTTTTGTTGAACGTAAGTGGAGCCCACCATAGAAAGCAGGGCAAGCACCACCATTATAAAGATGGCAAGGCGCAAGTCCGCCAAGAAATCAAAAAGAAAAGACCAGAGACTTTTCCTCTTTGAGTACTCTGCTTTTATATACTCATAAACACCCAAAAGATAGCCACCAAGAGCAAAGGTAAAAAGGGCTAACCCCCCCCAAAAAAGGGCAAAGTAGATAACTCCCCTTTCCTCAAGGTGGAATAAGCCTATTATCAGAATCCCAGAAAATAAGACAAAAGAAAGAGCCAAAAAGGAATAACCTTTGACCATACTAAAAATATAATAAGGATTTAAACTATACGCCGGGGAGAAATTCCCTTTTCATCGGTAGCGCAGGTATACCTGCCTGCGATAAAATACAGGCTGTAAGCTTGAACTACCAGAATTTTAAATTTTTCGTGGCGGTCAATGAATTACCCTTACAAGGGATAATTTTTCACCCGACGTAAGACAAAATAATTTAAAAGATTTCTGCACTGATACACTGGTGGAGAAACTCCTTGTAAGGGTGTGTGCCAATTAACTTCTACATTCAATTCTCACTCTGCGTATTTTAGCATATATTATTGAGATTTAGCAAAAGGAGGTGAAAGATGTTAAACAAAGAACAACTTGAACTACTAAGGGAGAAGCTTTTGGAGGAAAAGGAAAAGCTCCTTGATCGCTACAAGAAGATGGAGGACACCCAAGCAAGGATTGAGGAAGAGGTGAAGGAACCAAGAGACCTTGAGGACATAAGCCAGATGACCTACACCCAAGAGCTTCTTGATAGTCTGTCTGCAAGGGAGTTCTTTATCATCAAAGAGATAGACCATGCCCTTAACAAAATACAAGCAGGAACCTATGGCATATGTGAGTATTGTGGCGAGGAGATACCCTTTGAAAGACTTATGGCAATACCATGGACGAGATATCACGCCCATTGTGCGGAAAAGGCAGAAGAAGAAGGTATAGTACCAACCTACCCTGCCATTACCTTTGAGGCAAGCCTTCCGGAGGATGTGGAGATCCAAAGGGAGGATATAACGGAGGCATGACCTTTGACTTTTATCTCCCTACGGAAATAATCTCTGGGATAGGCTCCCTTGATAAGGTGGGAGAGATTGCAAGGCGATTTGGCTACACAGCCCTTATTATAACGGGCAAAAAAAGTTCAAAGGAAGGGGGCTATCTGCAAAGGGTTATAGACTCATTGAAAAAACACGGAGCCCAAGAGGTCTTTGTCTTTGACCAGATAGAGCCCAATCCTACCGATAAGATGGTAAACCTTGCCAGTGAGCTGGTGGTTAAGGAGAAGATAGACTACATAGTGGGGCTGGGGGGTGGTAGCAGTTTAGACGTTGCTAAAGGGATATCCATAGTGTCCTCTAACGAGGGCTACGCTTGGGACTATGTTAATTACCCAGAAGGTCCAAGGCTTATACCCTTTCTAAACAGACCTGTTATATGTATTCCCACCACCGCAGGAACGGGCAGTGAGGTAAACAGATATGCGGTAATATCCAACCCCATCAGAAGGGAAAAGTTGGTAATATCCCATTCCTTGAACTATCCAAAGGTAGCCCTTATAGACCCAGCCCTTACCATCAGCATGGATAGAAAGCTTACCGCCATAACGGGAATAGACGCCCTTATGCACGCCCTTGAATCTCTTACCAACAGGCTTTCAAACCTTTTTGCGGAAGATTTGGCAATAAAAGCTATACAGATTATCAAAAGGTGGCTACCTATAGCCTTGGAAGAGCCGGAAAACTTACAGGCGAGGTCTTACATGAGCTACGCCGCTATGCTTGCAGGCATAGCCATAGACAGAAAGAGGGTTGCCCTTATACACGGCATGGAACATCCAGTATCCGCCCATTATCCTTCTGTAGCTCATGGAGAAGGGCTTGCCGCTTTGGCTGTGGCTATTACCGAGTTTAACTATAGGGGAAATCCCGAAAAGTATGCTCTTTTTGCACAGCTAATGGGCTATGAAGCAAAGGCTTCCATGGCGGTAAAAGCCTTGGAGGATTTTCTACAGAAAGTGGGATTGAGGATAAGCCTAAGGGACTTGGGAGTTCAAAAGGAAACGTTGGAAAGGCTAACAGAGGATGTTTATATGCTTTCAAGAGGTCTTTTCTCCATAAACCCCGTGGAGCCCACCATTGAGGATGTTTATAGGCTTTACGAAAGGGCATACGAGGGATGTTAAAAGCTGGCCTGATACCCTCAAACTTGTAGCTTAATCTTTGAATAAGAGGATATCTTCTCCGTCCCTTTGCATTTGCATGTAATTGCGAGTAAATTTTTCCTTAAAATGGTCTGGATGTTTCTTCATGAGCTCTAATAGCCTTTCCATTTTTTCGTTCTCCCTCATGTACTCCTCTACTTTAACTTGGAGGTCTAAAATAGACCTTTTCAGTTCAAAAATTCTAAAAAGGTTATACTGGCTTAGGAAAAGGCTATGCAACGTGTACAGAAAAACTAAAAGGAATATGCTTTTTACCAAAAGGTTAGGTCCTAAACCTTTTAAACTCCTCTTTTCCTCCAACCTCCGCTTCATGGCTTAGCTCCTCCTCTATTCTTAAAAGCTCGTTGTACTTGGCGACCCTGTCTGTCCTTGAGGCAGAACCTGTTTTTATCTGCCCTGCGTTGGTGCCCACCGCAAGGTGGGATATAAAGGTGTCCTCCGTTTCTCCAGAGCGGTGGGACACAATGGTGGAGTATTGATTTCTTTGAGCCAACTCCATGGTTTGTAAGGTTTCTGTTAGAGTACCAATCTGATTAAGCTTTATAAGGATGGCGTTGGCAATACCTTCTTCTATACCTCTTTTAAATATGGTGGGGTTGGTTACAAAAAGGTCATCGCCCACCAGCTGTACCTTTGAACCAAGCTCCTTTGTTATAAGCTTCCAGCCCTCCACATCATCCTCCGCCATAGGGTCTTCTATGGATACTATCGGATACTTCTCCAAAAGACTTAAATAGAACCTACACAATTCTTGAGAAGTAAGCTTTTTGTCCTCAAGATGATAAAGCTCGTCTTCGTAATAGATCTCGGAGGAGGCGCAGTCCAAAGCCAAAAACACATCCTCGCCGGGCTTGTATCCAGCTTTTTCTATTGATAGCATAAGCATATCAAGGGCTTTTTCCGTGCTCTCAAGGTTTGGGGCAAAACCTCCTTCGTCTCCCACATTAGTGGAATAGCCTTTCTCCTTTAGTATACTTTTGAGAGTGTGGAAAACCTCCACTCCACACCTTAGGGCTTCTGAAAAACTTCCCCCATATACGGGCACTATCATAAATTCTTGTATATCAAGGGGGTTGTCCGCGTGCACCCCGCCGTTTATAACGTTCATCAAAGGCACGGGCAATTTTCTTGCCCTTATACCACCTATATACCTATAAAGACTTATACCAAGATCTTTTGCCATAGCCTTTGCTACCGCCATACTAACGCCAAGGATAGCATTGGCTCCAAGCTTGCTTTTGTTGGGAGTCCCATCAAGCTCTATTAAAACCTTGTCTATTAAAGCTTGGTTGTCTGCGGGCAAACCTATCAATTCCTTTGCTATTATGGAATTTACATTATCTACCGCTTTCAACACGCCTTTACCCAAATACCTTTTTGGGTCGTGGTCTCTTAGTTCAAGGGCTTCCTTTTCACCGGTGGATGCTCCGCTTGGTACTATTGCCCTTCCCTTTGCACCGGAAGATAAAACAACTTCCACCTCAACGGTAGGATTTCCACGAGAATCAAGGACCTCTCTTGCCTTTATTTTTTCTATGGTAGGCATGTAAAAGATTATACCATACAAAGGCTTAATATCCTCCATACACCTTGCTGGTTATGTATTGCACCCATTTTAGAGGGCTTATGGCTTCTGGAGGAAGTATACCAAACAAAAGGGTAAGGAAGGCTGTTATCAAAGGTGGTATAAGCATAAGGGGGCTTACCTCTAATCCCTTTTTCTCTTTATCCTCTTTGGATCTGCCAAACAAAGCTTTAAAGACTATGGGCATAAGATAGAAAAGGCTTAGGATGGAGCTAATATAGAAGACATAGATAGCCCATTCCTCTCCCGCTGCCTTGGCTCCCGCTTCTAAATATTTCTTTGTTAAGTATCCGACGGTCATGGGTGTGCCTATAAGACCCAAAGAGGCCACTGTGAAGGCTATGGTGGTAAGGGGCATCTTTTTTCCAACTCCATCCAATTCTTTGAATTTATGAACACCATACTTTTCCGCATAGTTTCCCAGACACATAAAAAGGGTTATTTTCATTATGCCGTGGTTAACAAGGTGCAGAAGGGCACCCATAGTAGAAAGTTGTCCGGGTAAGAGAATTCCCAATATTATGTAAGATAGATGGCTCATGGTGGAGTAAGCCAATCTTTTCTTTAGCTCCTCTTGAAAAACCGCCATAAAAGAGCCAAAGAGTATGGTAAAAGCTGTAAGGTAAGCCAAAGGCTGCCACAGTTCCATACTTTGCACCAATTCAACGCCATAAAGTTCATAAACAAGCCTTATGATACCAAAGGCTCCTGCCTTTACCACTGCAACCGCATGAAGTAGAGCGCTTACGGGAGCTGGTGCCACCATAGCCCTTGTTAGCCATTGGTGAAGGGGGAAAACAGCAGCCTTTACCGCCATTGCAAAGAAAAAGCCATAAAAGAGAAGCTTACCCAAAAGGGGGTTTTCCAAAACCCAAGCCCTTAGACTTGGATTACCTCCTGTATGAAAAGTGCTATCTCCCACAAACACATAAAGGAGTACAAGGCAAAGCATAAAAAGAGATCCGCCAAGGATGGTATAGACAAGATAGATGCCTCCTGCCCTTAGGGCTTTTTGAGTTCCCCTATGGACTACCAAGGGATAGGTGCTAAGGGTTAGAAGTTCATAAAAGAGAAAAAAGGTAAACATATTGCCCGCAAGGGCTATGCCCATGGTGGAGGTCACCGCAAGGTTAAAGAATACAAAAAATCGTCTCCTATTGGGAGCACCCTCAAGGTATCCTATGGCGTAGATGGTGGTAATAAGCCACAGAAAAGAGGAAAGACCAACAAAGAGAAGGGCAAGGGGATCTACAGTAAGATAAAAGTCTGCAAAGGGAACCATAGAGTAGCGTATCTCAAAGACCCCTCCCCTATACACACTCCATAAAAGATAGGCAACAACAAAAAGCTTATAAAAGGCAGCTATTACATTTACCAAGCTTCTAAGAAAAACCCTTTCCTCTTTAAGAAAACTTATAAAAAGGCTTGCAAAAAAGGAGCTAAGGAGTAAGCTTAAGACTGCTAACCTTTCCATCTTTTTAACCCCTTACAATTCCCTGAAGTAAAAGGAAGGTAACTATACCCGAAGAGAAAGACAAAAAGCCCAGAAAAAAGGCAGATAACTCCATAAGCTGAGGTATGGGATTATCGTAAAACTTTATAGGATGGGAGGAAAAGCTTTCTCTCCAAATGGGATACACGTACAAGCTTGCAAGCAAACTTCCAAAAAGCATTATACTACCTTGAAAGATAAAGCCAAGCCTTATGGAAAGCTCCAAAAAGAGAAATTTGGCAACAAAACCAGCACTTAGAGGGAGTCCTATTAAAGTAGCACCCGAAAAGAAAAGGGCGAAAAAGGTCAAGGGATGGCTGTGGGCAAAGCCAGGCATATAAGAGATCTCATCCCTTCTTGCCACGTATATGGCATTCCCAGAGGATAAAAACATGCTTGCCTTGGCAAGGGCATGGGAAAATACCTGAAGGGCAAAGGCTTGAAGAAGCGCCTCTTTGAAGCTTTCGCCATGATAGTAAAGGGGAGCCATAAGGAAAAGGTAGCCCATCTGGGCAACAGTGGAGTAAGCCAAAAGCATCTTTATGGTTTTTTGCCTGATGGCATAGTAAGAACCTACAAGAATAGCCAAGGCACCCATCAAGCTTAAAACTATACTAAGATACTCAAGGCTTTTATCCTTTGGTAGAACTTCTAACCAAAGCCTTAGCATAAGGTATGCTGGGGGCTTTACCACCAAGGAGGACAACAGAGCGCTTGCGGGTGCCACCGTGCTTGAATGGGCTGGCGGCAGCCAAAAATGGAAGGGCAAAAGGGCAGACTTAATAGCAAGGGCTACAATTATGGGAAAAAGGGCATAGGTAAAGGCATGCGTGCCAGCAAGTTTTTCCGAAAGTAAACTCATACTAAGCACGCCATAATTGGCATAAAGCATGGCAACACCCAAAAGGTAAAACATAGAGGCAAGGATAGAAAGAAAAAGGTAGTTTAAAGAAGCCTTTATGGCTTTTCGGTGTCCAGGAAGGGCAACAAGAACAAGGGCGCTAAGAGAAAGTACCTCAAGGACTACGTATAGGTTAAAAAGATCCTCGGAGAGGAAAAAGGCGTTCAAGCCAGCCCAAAGGAAAAAGAAGAAAAACCAGAAGAGCTCCCCTTGCTTTTGATATTCCACTTTAAAAAAACCAAAAGAGTACAAAGCCACAAAAAAGCCAACTATCCCCGTCATAAGCAAGAAAAAGCCACTAAGACCATCTAAACGAAAGCCTATACCCAAGGGAGCAACCCATCCACCTATCCATTGATATAGGGGTATATCTCCCATCAAGGTATAAATGAAGGAATAAAGGGACAATAAAAGGGACAAAAGGCTAAAGATAAAAGCAGTGTAAATTCTAAGGAAGGGTATAAGGGACAAAAGGGATGCCAAAAGGGGCAAGGCTACCAAATAGCCAAGGTCTATAGGCATCATCTCTCCTCTTTGTTAAGGTACAATATAAGGGCAACTGCTATGGCTGTTGCGCTAACAGCCACCACTATACCCGTCAACACAAGGGCATGGGGCACTGGATCTGGGTTCTCCATGGTGGTGTTTTTGGCAGTAGCCACAAAGAAAAGAAAGACACCAGAGCCTAATATGTTTACCGATATAAGGCGTTTAACGTAGCTACTTGCCACTATAAAGTGATAAAGGCTTACAACCACAAGGATCATGGACAAAAAATAATAAAAGCCTATCATAGCCTACCCTTATAAGCGGTATATAAAAGAAAGGCTGTGGATATCCATATGGAAAGCTCTATGAAGATCAATGTAGGAGTGGAAAGTTCAAGGGGGTAGGTAAGAAAGCCATAACCTAAGAGGGCATAGAAGAGGCCAACCAGAGAGAAAAATCCAAGGCCCCCCACCATAAAGAGAAGTATCAGGAATTCTTTTAAAGGCAGGCTTTGCTTTCCCAAGGCAAAAAAGACAAGACCACCAGCAAGGAGAGCACCCCCTTGAAAGGCACCACCCACAGAGAAGGTACCAAGATAGGTGATATAAAGGGAGAAGAAGACTATGAAGGGTAGCAAAAGCTTTGAAAAACTTTGCAAAATGGGGTTGTCCCAATGGTAAGCTTCCCTTTTTATTTCAAGGGCTAAAAGGCCAAAAATTGCCAAGGTTATAACGCCTACCTCAAGCAAGGTATCATAACCTCTAAAATTGAGAAGCACAGCATTTACCGCACTTTCCACTCCACTTTTGTGAAGGTTCTCATAAACAAGTCTGCCAACCCTGTCTTGTCTTTCAATGGTGGGAAGATAGAAAAGCATAAAAAGGAAGAATAAAAGGGAAACTAAGCCAGCCCAAGCTTTGGTAAAGGTAAAAACCCTTAAAACTCCTCTGCTTGAACCCTTCACGAGTTTGAAGATCAAAAAGCCCGTTATAGCGGATCCCAATATGATCTCCACCAAAGCCACATCAAAGGCCTCAAGGCGCACCCATATCAAACCACTCAAAAAACCAAAGATTAGGAAAAAGACGCCACTTTTCATAAGGTCTTTACTATGAAGAGAAACAAGGGCTGAGATTAAAAGCATAATTCCCAAAGCAAAGTCAAGCATTTTTCTTTCTGTTTGCCAAAGCGTACCCTACGAGGGCACTGTAGGAGATCACCAAAAGCCATACAAGAAAAAGCTTTAGCCAGTTGGAAAAAAGGCTTGTGGAGAGCATACAGGATAAAACTATAAAGCCAAAACCAAGCACATCCGCCTTTGTAAGGGCGTGAAGCCTGCTATAAGAGTCTCCCAACCTTAGAAGTCCTACGCTACCGGCAAGCAGGAAAAAAGCACCTATAAACATAAGAATTATGGATAGGATTTCAAGCACCATTTTTGGAATTTCTTAGGACTATTATAGCAAAGGCAACGCCCACCACGCCCGCAAGAAGAGCAAAGCCAAGGGCTAAGTTTATGTAAAGGGCTTCCTTTGTCATTCTAAAAAGCGCCAAAAGCAAGGCAGCTCCACCCGTACCAAAAAGCAAGGAAGCCATCATACTATCCACCAACTCTGGACCCTTTAGAACTCTAACAAAGCCAAGCAAAAGGTTTAGCACAAGTAAAAACAACAAGAAGCTGTAAAGTATATCCATCATAGGAATATTCTATCTATTAGGCTTTCCATATACCTAAGCTTTTCCTGATTATAGCTACCCTTATCAAGGGTGTGGATTAAAATAGTGTTTTCCTTTATCTCCACAGAAAGGGTGCCCGGTGTTAGGTTTAGGGTCATAAAAAGTAAAAATTTCGCCGCTTGTTTGTTGGTGTTTAAACTATAAACCACAAAGCCCGGATCTACCAAAAGCTTGGGGCTTAGCACCCTTCTTGCCACGTCCAAGCCACTTAAGAAGGATTGAAGCAAAAAGTAGAAAAAGAACCTTAAGAGAGCAAAAGGGTTTATGGAAGGGGGATATAGGTTTAAAAGCCTGTGGGTCAAAAGGGTAAAGCATACCACCAAAAGGCCAAAGAAAAGGGCTTTTATTTCAAAGCCTGCGATAAAAAGCCACAGCAGTGTGTAGAAGAGAGTGAGTATTGGCATGATCTATATTATAAGACCTTAAAGGCTTCTTAATAATATTACCATTTTGTAAAGGGTGTATACTATTAAAAGCATGCTTGTAGCTTTGATTTTATTTTTCATGCCCCTTTTTGCCTTCTCGGAGGATTTCTGCATAGAGGAGATTCAAAACCCCTATCCCGATAGTTATATAAACTACGCCTATAGAAAAAACATAGAAAAAGCCCTTTTGGAGAGCGGACATAAAATAAGCTGTAAGGAAGGTGCCAAGAAGATAAAGGCAAGGGTAGAACTCCTAAAGGAAGCTCCCACAGCCTACACACCAACGCAGAGGGTTAGCGCCTACAACATGGAACTAAGGCTAAATCTTAGCTTGGGAAAAGAAGATAAAACCTTTAGCGTGGTAGTTCCCTACAGTCAGCCAGGTGGTGGCGTTGGAGACCTACCCAGAAGGCAAGCAGTTGAAGACGCCTTTAAAATAATCTATTTGGATATTTTGGAATTTATCAAAAGGAGGTAGGAGATGTTTATAAAGGTGGAATCAGAGAAAAGCCTTCAGGAGATCAGGCAAAAGATTGAAGAGGTAGCAAAATCAAAGGGCTTTGGGGTTATGGCAGTTCATGAAGTTTCCAACATACTTCAAAATAAGGGTTTTCCCATAAGCTATTCCTGTGTTATAGTGGAGGTGTGTTCTCCAAAGCATGCCAGTCAGGTTTTATCGGTGGATCCTTACATATCAACGGCAATGCCCTGTAGGATAGCTCTCTTTGAAAAGGACGGTAAAACCCTAATTAGCACCATGGCGCCTACTGCTATGTTGGAAATGTTCCAAAGACCGGAGCTAAGACCTGTGGCAGAGGAGGTGGAAAGGTTAATGAGGGAGATAATAGAAGAAAGTTGCTGATGGAAGATATAAAGTTTATGGAAAGAGCCCTTGAGCTTGCAAAAAGGCGTAAGGGCTTGACCCATCCTAATCCTACCGTAGGTTGCGTTATTGTAAAGGATGGCAAGGTAGTGGGGGAGGGATATCATGAAAGGGCGGGCATGCCCCATGCGGAGGTGGTTGCCCTTGAAAAAGCTGGAGAGAGGGCAAAGGGAGCCACTCTGTACGTTACCCTTGAGCCCTGCACCCACTTTGGAAGAACTCCACCATGCACCGATGCCATAATAAGAGCAGGTTTAAAAAGGGTGGTTATAGCAACCCTTGACCCAAATCCCCTTGTTTCTGGTAAGGGTGTAGGAAGGCTGAAAAATGCAGGCATAGAGGTATCTGTGGGAGTTTTGGAAGAAGAGGCAAAAAAGTTAAACGAGGACTTTTTTACCTACATAAGCCAAAAAAGACCTTACATAACCCTAAAATGGGCTCAAAGTATAGATGGCTCCATGGCAACAAGAGAGGGGGACAGTAAATGGATAAGCGGTGAAGAATCAAGGTGTTTTGCTCATCAAATAAGGTCGGAAGCTACTGCCATCCTTGTGGGTGTAAATACCGCTTTGAGAGACGATCCAGAACTAACCATAAGGGCTTTCCCTTGGGAAAGGCAACCTACAAGGATAGTTTTAGACCCGCAGCTTAGAATAAGAGAAGATCTAAGGCTAATAAGGGATGGTAAGGCTCCCACCCTTATTATAACTTCGTCGGAAAACAAAGAAAAGATAAAAAGGCTTGAAGATTTGGGGATAAAAGTTGTATTTGCTCCAACGATGGAGGGAAAATTAAACCTACGGGAAGTTCTTAGAGAGCTCTACTTTATGGAGATAATGCACTTGCTTGTGGAGGGCGGCTCCATCACCCATACAACCTTTGTCAAGGAAAACCTTTTTGACCGTTTATGGGTGTTTTTGGCTCCTATGCTTATAGGAGGGGGCAAAAGGGTCGGTGATTTAGAAGTGGATACTCTTTTAAAGGCAAAAAGGTTAAGGCTAAGGGAGATAAAAAGGTTTGGAGAGGACGTAGCCTTAGAGTATCTTAATCTTTGAGAGATCTTATAGCCTTATGATAGCCTATTTCCCTTAGCCAGTCTTCAAAGCTTAGACCCCTTTCTATACCCTTTATCATCAAAGCCTCTATCTTTTTTAAATCCGATGGCACAAGGTCTGGCCTTAACCTTAAAGTTCTCTCTATGGAGTGCCAAAGCTCCCAAAGTTCTATCAAATAGTGGTTCCCGGAGAGTAAAACTTCTGGCACTTTCATTCCCCTATGTTCTGCAGGTCTTGTGTATACGGGAGCTCCAAGCCATCTTCTAAAGGAGTCTCTTTTTATGCTTTCCTCATCACCCAAAACACCGGGCAAAAGGCGTGCTATGCTTTCCAAAAGCACAAGGGCAAAAAGCTCCCCTCCGGCAAGAATAAAATCGCCCAAAGAAAGCTCCATGTCCGCAAGGGTGCTTACCCTTTCATCTAAGCCCTCGTACCTACCACATATAACCGCTATAGATTCCTTCTTTGATAAGCTGTCTAAGTGGGATTGATTTAACCTTTCGCCCCAAGGCTGTGGGATTATAGTGTAGGGCTTACCATAGGCTTTTAAGATTTCTTCATAAGCCATAAAAACGGGCTCGGGCTTTATAACCATGCCCGGATGCCCCCCGTAGGCAACATCATCCACTTGTCCCTTTGGAGCATAATCCCTTAGGTTTATAACGTAAAGCTCCAAAGCCTTCTTTTTTACAGCCTGTTTAACTATCCCATAATCGGCGTAGCCTTCTATTATCTTCGGAAAAAGGGTAAATAGGAAAAATTTCATGATAGGAAGTTTTTAATCAAACTCCTTGCTCTGTCTTGGCTAAAGCGATAGTAGATATCTATGGTGGTTTTTACGTTAGAGTGTCCTGCAAATTCCTTTACCACCTCTGCAGGAAAGCCTGCATTTACAAGGTTTGTTATGTAGGTATGCCTAAAGCTATGTATAGAAAAGGATATTCCAAGCCTGTGGGAAAGTCTATTGGTAAAAACTTGCAAAGAGCCCCTATTAACCTTCATATAATCCTCAAAGTTTTCAAGCCATAGGTCAAACTTCTTATTTATCTCCAAGGTTTCCTCCTTTGTGGGTCCCAATAGGGGCGCCATCCTTTCCCTTTTTCTCTTTGTTATATCCGCTGGCAATCTAAGCCAGTATATACCTTCCCTATCCTTTTGAAAATATTCCCTTTTAAGCATAGAGTACTCGGAGAGCCTTATGCCACTATAAAGGAAAAGGCTATAGACACGCTCATACTTGGTGTTTATCACCGAGTTTAATATTTTTTGAATTTCTTCTTTTTCCAAAGCCTTTGGACTTCTGTGCACGCGTGCTGTGGATAGTTCTTCTCTTATATCCTCTATGACCGACTCAATCTCCGAGTAGCTTTCCTTGCTTAGCCATCCCCTTCTAAGGGCAAACTTGTAAAAGTGCCTTATAGTAGAAAGGTGTGTAAGGATGGAGGATACGGAAAGGTCAGAGGTATCTATGTAAGAGTAAATTACCCTTGGGTCTATGTTTAAGATCTCTTCCTTTATAAACCCTTGAAAGGAATCAAGGCACATCTTGTAGGTGATAACCGTCCTTGGGCTTTTCGTCTTGCTTAGGCTCTTGATCCAAAGGTCAAAAAGCCTATCCATAGTTTAAAAATTTTAGTCCTTTTTTCCCTTCTTTTCCAACTCCATACGTAAAGTAGAGAGCTCCATTTCTTTACTTAAAAGCTCCCTGTCCTTCTCAAGGACAATCCTTTGAATTTCAAGCTCCTTTTGGTTTAGCATGTAGTCCTTTTCCTTCAAAAGCTCCTCTAACTCTTTTATTCTTTTTTCCCTTTCTTCTATTTGACCTCTCAATTGGCGATTTTCTTCCTCCTTCTCCCTTAGCTTTTCTTTTACGCTTGCAAGCTCCTTCAGTAAAAACTCCATCTCTTTCTCCCTTATGGCGAGAAGAGTGTAAAGGCTTGAAAGCTCGTGCAAAAGTTGCTCTTTCTGTTGCTCCTTTTGCATAAGGGCGGACATGTAGGTAGCTATCAAACTACCTTCCAAGGTGGATTTTAAACCCTCAAGGCTTGATTGGAGATTTTTATTTCTTTCCTCCTGGGAATGTGCCACTCCCTTTATGTGTTCCACTTCTTCATGGGTGAGATACACATACCATATGCCATCCTCCTCTTTGCCACCCTTTAACACCCCAGCCCTTATACGGTTCTTGACGGTGTTTAAAGAAAGCCCCGTAAGGGAAGCATACTCAGAAGCCTTCAGCTTGATAAGGTCCTTGATATCTTCCATGATACTCTCCTTTCAAGTTTTTGATATTAATTTACATCAACTGATGGTTAATATCAAGTGATATCAGACGTTTACCCTAAGGGGATCTATGTTAATATAATTGCGATTATATTAACCAATACCGGAAGATCTGCAATTAAAAGACTTCTTAGCACATGATACCAGGGGAAGCATAATAGAAAAAGATTTAGCTCCCTGCTTTTAGCGGTTGGAAAGTATAAAGATAAGCTCTGCTACCTCGTCTTTTTGTTCTTTATAGTGGTTTATTTTAGGAAGGTTTGCCATCTTGAAAAAATTATCAATTCTTTTTGCAAAAAGAAATCTACGCTGCCAATAGGGGTCGTCTATCCTGTCTATGGTTATACCCTTTCTTTCACTGGCATGTACCATCTTGCCGTTGCCTATGTATATTCCCACATGGGAAGGTCCTTTTCTGTAGGTGGTAAAGAACAATAGGTCTCCCGGTCTTATCTCACTAAGATTTACCGGCACTCCCACCCGTGCTTGTTCTTTTGTGTTTCTTGGGAGTTTTATGCCGTTTATCTCAAAAACCCTTTGCACAAAGGCGGAACAATCCATTCTATAGATATCGTTAGCACCAAACTGGTAAGGTCTTTCCATATAGGTAAGGGCTGTGAGAGCTATGTTATCTGTACTTGCCAAGGCAGTAGCAAATGCGGAAAAGATCCCTATTAATATACCCCTCATAACTTTTATATTATACACCGGATGAGAAATTCAAATTTGGATAGAGTGGAAAAAATTGGCGTGGTACGGCTTAAAACAGCAGAGGAATTAGGTTTAACGGGCTTTGTTGGCAGAGCCTGTGGAATAAAATACGATGTTAGATATAGCTTTCCTTACGAAAGCTACAAAGTTATCAAAAAAGTATTCATATAGAAAACTTAGGGGGTGTATTTGAAATGTATAAGCTTAAAATAGCAGAAATAAGGGATGCCATAAAGTTTATAAATATTCTAACCGATAAAGTAGATGGGGTAAAAAGATATAAACCTGAACTGACCCTACCTGTAGATAAAGAAGCCTTTATATCGGTTGAAACGGCATTGGTGAATAAATCCGTTAAAGGAACTTCGGAGAAACCCTTGATATTCCTATTTTATAAGTCAATTGGCAAGCTTATAAGCTGGAAAAATCTACCTCGTTTAAGTTATTGATTGTAGCCCTTTTGAAAATTTATGCACCAAAGCCGGTTGAAACCGTTAAAGGTGAGTTAATAGTTTGCTAACTTACGCAGTATTGGGTGAGATAATTCCAGATTTTCCTCTTTGTAATAAAAGCTTTAACATGTCCTATTCTGAAAATGACAGACAAGTTTAAACATCAAGACTTGGAAAGTCTTTTATTTCTCCTCCCATCTCCAAGGTGAATATGTTTAATTCCACCTTTTTTAAAAGGACCTCCAAATCCACGCACTCAAGAACTTTTCCACAATCTTTTAACTGCTGGTAAGCCATCCTTAGAACCCTTAGGCTGCTTTCCTTTCTGCCGCAAATATAATGATTGTAGGCTATAGCTAATCTTATCAATCCTTGGTAGCAATTCCTTTTTAATCTATCTTCCTTGGGAAAGAGTCTCCATATATCTTCAAGTACTTCGTGGGCAGAGTAGAAGTCTCCACTATTCCAAAGCCTTTGGGCTTCTTTTAATAAGTCAATTTTCTTCAAGCCTTGAAACCTATGGCAAAGCCCACCGCAAAACTGCCCGCAAAGGCAAGCTTTCTTATGAGGCCATGAACAAAGGCGCCAAAGCCCTCAAACATACCCTTAAAGAGAACAAAAAGCTGGTCCCAATTTACGCTTATTATACCCTTGCTAGCAAGCCACATCAAAGAAAGAAGGTAAAGGCCAAGGAGGAGAAGGAAGAAGTTTAAAATCCTCCTTACTGCAAAGCCCACCACAAAGCCCGCAAAGCCCGCATAGCCCATATCCAATAGTAAATTTCCCCAGTTCATTGGTATCTAAAAAGGCTTGGGTTTAGCACGTCGGGGTAGTTGGTGGTCATCTCATAGTCAAAGAGCTGTTTTCTTATCCTTTGTAGGTCTGTTTTGTTGGGCTTGAAGGGATAGCTTCTTATATCGCTTACAGAGCTGTCTCCAAAAGGTCTGTTGCAGGCAACCTCTTGGGTCTTTCCTCTACAACCCGAGGTTATAAAGGGCCTTCCACTCCAAAAGATCTCTTCAAAGGTGTCTTTGTCTATGCCAAAGTCTATAACCTGTCCCTTTTCGTTAAACTTCATATCCTCGTACCTTGCAAGCTGGTTATCTATGAGGTACCTTGCAAACTGCACCCTTCTGTATTGGGGGGCAGGACAGGGCTCTTCCTTTTCCATCATGGAGCCTTCCTCGGGCCAAAAGGAGAAAAGGTGAGTCCTTGCTCCCAAATCCCTTACCTTTTGTATGGTTTCTATCATCTCCTGCTCTGTCTCTCCAAGCCCCACCACAAGGTGGCATCCCGCATAACCATCCCCCATAACATCACAAGCCCACTCCAGCACTTGCCAGAAGGTCTCCCACCTGTGGGGGCTATTCATAGGCTTACCCCTTAGCCTTTCAAAGACCTCGGGAGACCCGCAGTCTATGGCAACGGTTACCGTATCGGCGCCAAGCTTTTTGTAATCTTCCATATCCTCGTAGGTGGTTCCCGTGGCATTTATAAGCAAGGATACAAAGATCTTATCACCCAACTCCGATATAACCCTTTTCAAAACGTACTTTGTGTCCCTTATTGCCTTGGGATGGGTTATCTGGGCTATGCAAAGCCTTTCCACATGACCTACCTTTTTAGCTCTTTCTATGATCTCCTCAAGCTTTACCGTGGGCCATTCTACCCTTATGAAGTTCTTTTTGGAGTATTCCATCTCCCTTGCCTTTTGAAGGCCACAATAGGCGCAGGTGGCATGGCATCCCGAAGGATAGGTTAAAAGGGTATTTATACAGCTAAGCCTTGTATTTCTGTAAAACTGTCCGGGCACCAAGCCAAGGGTCATGGCTGCAGCCATGCTTATCTGAAGATATTCGGGGCTTTCCTTTTGCTCCGTTAGTCTTTCCAAAACCAACCTATCCATCTTGTTACCTCCAAAGGCTTATTATAAGACTTTATCTAAAAGGTCTTTTAAGAAATACTTATAGCCTTATAAGCTTACTTTTTACCCCTTCTTTCCAATATTATACGGGAAACTTCCGCTGCCTTTTGGGGATCCATAGCTTCAAGTATCGCCGCTGCCTGTCTTTCCTTGAGATTTATCAATACCTCCGCCGCAAGCCTTGAGTCAAGGTTGTTCATTATGGCGCCCGCCTCATCGGGAGAAGCCTTGTTAAAGATCTCTATAAGCCTTTTGACCTCGGGCCTTTCTTCTTCTCTTTTTGGCTCTATACTTTTCAACTCTTCAAGCCTTTTCCTTTCCTCTTCAAGCCTTTTAAGCTTTTCTTCAAGGTCCTTTGATATGGTGCTTATCTCCTCCTTTGCCTTTTTTTCCCGGTCTTCCTTTATCTTTTTCTGCAAGGCTGATTGAGAAAGGGATAGGGAAAGAAGGCATAAGATTAAAAGAAAAGCCCTAAACATCCCTTTTCCACCTCTTCATGAGATGAAAAAAGCTTGTGTTTTGTCCTTCAAAGTTTAAAGCCCTTGACCTCTCTTTGACATCCCGTTGTTCCTTTAGTATGTTTAAAGCTTTTAACTTTTTATGAACTTCCATAAGCCTTTGCTTCTTTTCTTCCCTTATAAGCTCTAACCGGGCTATTTTTTCCAAAAGGTCTTTTTTTTGGGACAATAGGGCTCTGTACTTGAAAAGAAGCCCCTCTGAGAAGGCAGTTTTTATAAGGTTGTTCACTTCTTCTGCTATATTTTCAAACTTTTGAACCTCCTTTCTTAAAAGATCTATCTGCATGTCTATTTCTTTTAGTTCCCTTGCCCTACTATCTTTTATTTTCTCCTTTATTTTTATGATCCTTTTTAGGTTCATATTAATTTATTATATTCCCAGAAAGGCCAGGTGACGATTTTTCACTTGACATGTTTTCATGGTATAATTGAAAGCGTGGAGGGTAAACAATGAACATACTTATAGTTTCCTTTGATAAGACTTTGGTTGATAAGCTCAGGGATGTATTAAGGGACTACAGCTTGGTGAATGCGAAAAACGTGGAAGAGGTGTTAAAGTCCGAAATTCCTTCCGTGGATGTTGTAATATACGACGCTGTAGCGGGCTCTATATCGGAGGAGGAAATAAACAATCTATACAGGCAAAGGTTCAAAGAGGCAAAGTATATAATTCTTATCGACGACCTTTTTCCCGTGGATATGAACAACATAGACCCACCCAAGAAGATGGGCATACTTAGAGAAGAGGCTGCGGAAAAGATAAAGGAAGTGATCCTAAAAGAACCAGAAGACTTTTCCACAAGTAAAGAGATATTTGAGACAAAAGAAGAGCCCCAACCAAAAAGCAAACTCTTGGTGATCTCCTTTGACCCAGAGATAGTTAAAAGCCTAAAAGAAGCCTTATCCAAGAAGGTGCAGATAATAGAAGCAAAGACCCTAAGGGAAACCATGGAAAAGGCAAAGGATGCGGATATTATCCTCTTTGATACCATACTGGGCATGCTTGCCTACAGAACTTTGATGGATATGTCAAAGGAAGAAGAGTTTAGAAAAAAACCCTTTATCTTACTTATAGAGGAGCTATCCACCATAGATACAGAAATCATACCCCTTTTGGAAAAATATACCTTTACGAGAACAACAGAGCTAAGCAAGGCAATCCAAAAAGTTTTTGAGCTTACGGAACAAGAAACTCCACAAACCCCCAACCCCCTTGAAGAGACGCTCCAAGAAACTCCTGAAGAAGCTTCTCAAGAGGTTCTGGCAGAACAAGGAATTCCCCAAGAACTTACAGCCCAAGAAGAGACGCTCCAAAAGGCAGAAAGCCTTCAAGCCTCGCCAGAGCCAGAAAAGAGCCCACAAGTGCCAGCCCCAAAGGTAGAAGATATTATCATGGCTGTGGAGGAAGCTATCAAAGGTCAACTTTCCGAAGAAAGGTTATATTCTTTGATTTCTCAAGCTATAAACTACCAAGACCTAAAAGCCCATATATCTGAACTTATAGAGGTAAAGATAGAAAAGACAATAGACGAAAAAATCCAAGCAGTCTTCTCAAGTATAAACATAGCGCAGATTATAAGGGAGGAAGCCCATAAGGTTTTAAAGGAAAGGCTAAGAGACTTGATCACCTAAGGCATAAATGATTTTTGAAATTATTTTGGCACATACGCCGGATGAGAATCTACTTTTTGTAAAGGCAGTTTCGCGATCGATGGTTTTAATTACCCTGTAGGGGTGCATGGAAATACGCCGGGGCAATTGGGGAATTGTTCCTACATCTATCCTCCAATGGGGTTTATGGGCGTGTAGATGCGTGTCTCAATGTTCTATAATTTTTTACGCCCCCATTTTTAGGATCAACCTTTAAAACGCCTAAGCAACATCAAGCCAAAAAGAAACATC
>JBKBRK010000002.1:0-46304 GCA_046292245.1 Aquificaceae bacterium | reverse complement strand
GATCTCTTCTGTGGTATTCTTTAACCCAAATTGCTAGTTTGTTTCTTTACAGGGATGGTGTTTCAAAAATAGCCAAAGGATCGTAGGGGCACCCCTTGCGGGTGCCCAGAATAAAAGGGCAGGGGCAAGCCCTGCCACTACAAAAGACCTTTGAACCTTCTAAAACTAGCAATTTAGGTGTATTCATTACTTAATATATCCATTCCCCTTCTTTTTCAAGAGTGAAGGAAATAATCAATAGCCTCAATGGGTTTTCCCTCAAAAACTATTCTGCCCTCTTTCAAAACTACCACCCGATCGCACTTTAAGAGATTTGAAAACCTATGGGCTACCATTACAAAGGTCTTGTCCCTAAAGTGTAAAAAAAGATTGTTTAAAATCTCCTCCTCCTTTTTGGCATCAAGGGCAGAAGTTGCCTCATCAAGGAGAAGGATTTGGGGATTTTTCAAAAATACCCTTGCAAGGGCAAGCCTTTGCCTTTCTCCACCAGATAGACTTTTGGGATCTATCTGCTGGTCAAGGTCCTTCACAAAATCACAACCTGCCAAAGATAGGGCTCTCCAAAGCTCCTCTTGAGAAAATTCACCCGCTATAGCCAAGTTCTCCCTTACACTACCTGGGAAAACAAAGGGTTCTTGAGATAAAAGGAGTATTAGGTCTCTTAGGTCTTCTTTCCTTATTTGAGTAATCTCCACACCATCAAGTCTTACACTACCCTCATAGGGCAAAAAGCCCGCCAAAACCCTAAGAAGGGTGCTTTTACCAGAGCCCGTATCTCCCATTATGCCTACCTTTTCTCCCTTTTTAAGGGTAAGGTTTATATTCTCTAAAAGCACTCTCTCTTTTAGTTTTACCTTTAAGTTCTCAATCCTTAAAGCCTCTCTAAGGTCTTTTAAGCTTACCTGTCCTGTTTCTTCCTCTTTTAGCTCCAAAACCTCCTTTACCCTCTTTACCACCGGAAGGGATGCCCTTACCTCCATAAAGCCCTTTTGAGTTTCCATAAGGGGAGTTTGTAAAAACATCAAGGCGGTCAAGTAGGATATAAAATCTCCCGGTGTTAAAGTGCCTTCCGCTATCCTATAGCCTCCGTAGAGTATAACCAAGGCGACTACTGTATATCCAAAGGTAAAATTAAAAACGGAGTTTAGGGCGGAGTAAAGCTGGGACTTTAAGTTAGACCTAAACAGCCTTTTGTTTAGTTCTTGAAAAAGATTTTCAAAGACACCCCCTGCCTTAAAGCTTCTTATACTTTCAAAGCCCACAAAGGAGCTAAAAAGTTTATCGGCAACGCTTGCATAGCTCCTTTGAGCCCTTTCTATATGCTTGCCCCTTTTACTTCCAAAGTATCTTATTGCAAAAAAGAGGACTGGAGCCAAAAGGAAAAGGCTAAGGGTCAAAAGCCAATCCCTGTAAATAAGCACACCCACTAAAAAAAGCACTGTGATAGGGTCTCTTAGAATTTTGATAACATAAGAGCCTATGAGCTGTCCATAGAGGTTCATATCGGAGAGTACCTTTGAGGCAAACTCACCCGGCAACATGCCCAAAAAGGCGGAATAGTCTGCCCTTAAAAGCCTTGTAAAAGCTTCTTTTCTCAACCTCATCAATTCCATTTCTGTATAAAGGGCAGAGAAAAAGCTAACCATAAAATTACCAAGCTGACTAAGAAAAACAAAGCCCAAAAGCATAAGAACAATCTTTAACATCTCTTCGCTTTCCTTTAAGAGAAACACCTTATCCACCAAAGACTTTATAAGAAGGCTTACCCCTGCAGTACCTGCGGCTTCAAAAAGAGAACCTAAAAGACTCAAAAGGATATAATGCCAATAGGCTTTTAAACGGTACAGAACCCACTTGATATTTTCCATGAATAAACTATTTTATTAAACCACAGATGGTGAGATGGATAGTAGGTATCTTAATAGCCTTCCTGCTTATAGACCATCTTTGGGTGCATTTTGGGGGACCTGCTCTGGAGAGATTAAGGGGAGAATACAAAGGAGAGTTAAAAAAAGCCACAGGCAACGAAACTATAGAACTTCAACAATCCTACAGGAAAAGCCTATTGGATGAACTATGGGAAAAGGCAAGGGAGATAGCCAAGGGCAAAAGGTCTGAAGAAGGAGGTAAATGATGGAGTTTAAGTTTAACACCATTGAAGAGGCATTGGAAGATATAGCTCAAGGCAAGATGGTGATAGTGGTGGACGACCCCGATAGGGAAAACGAGGGCGATTTGGTTATGGCTGCGGAAAAGGTGACGCCCGAGGCTATCAACTTTATGGCAAAATACGGAAGAGGCCTTATATGCCTGGCGTTAACACCTCAAAGATGTGAAGAGCTTGACCTTTATCCGATGGCTATTAGAAATACAGACCCCAAGGGTACCTATTTTTGCGTTTCCATAGACGCCCATCCCAAGTTTGGTACAATAACGGGCATATCTGCCTTTGATAGGGCAATTACCATAAAATTGGCAGTAAGCCCCGACGCAAAGCCCTCCGATTTTATAAGACCGGGGCATGTTTTTCCACTCAAGGCAAAGCCCGGGGGAGTTTTGGAAAGGGCAGGGCACACGGAAGCAAGTGTAGACCTTGCAAGGCTGGCAGGCTTATATCCTGCGGGCGTTATATGTGAGATAATGAAGGATGATGGCACCATGGCAAGGTTGCCAGACCTTATGGAGTTTGCAAAAAGGTTTGACCTGAAGATAATAACCATAGCAGACCTTATAAGGTACAGGCTGAAGAGAGAAAGGCTTGTGGTTAGAGAGGCCACCGCAAACCTACCCACAAGGTTTGGCTTTTTCAAAATCCATGCTTACAGACATTTGCTAACCGGTGAAGAACAGGTGGCCCTTACCATGGGTGAATGGAAAGAAAATGAACCTGTGCTTGTGAGAGTTCATTCAGAATGCTTGACGGGGGACGTTTTTAAGTCCCTTAGATGTGATTGCAGGTCTCAACTTGAAGCAGCTATGGAGGCTATAGCCCAAGAAGGAAAGGGCGTTTTAGTGTATATAATGGGGCACGAGGGAAGGGGAATAGGCATAGTTAATAAGATAAAGGCTTACCATCTTCAAGACTTGGGCTATGACACGGTAGAGGCTAATGAAAAGGTGGGATACCCAGCAGACCTTAGGGATTATGGCATAGGCGTCCAGATACTCCTTGACCTTGGTGTAAAAAAGATGAGATTACTTACCAACAATCCAAGGAAGATAGTAGCCCTTGAGGGCTATGGACTTGAAGTTGTAGAAAGGGTGCCCTTAAAGATCCCCGCTTGTGAACACAATCAAAGGTACTTAGAAGCCAAAAAGTCAAAGCTTGGGCATCTACTGTAAAGGTAGGTATACTCGGAAGGTGCTTCCCTGACCTTCCTTGCTTTCCACCTCCACCTTTCCACCATGAGAAAGGGCTATATGCTTTACTATGGAAAGTCCCAAGCCTGTGCCCCCCATCTCCTTTGACCTTGAAGGGTCAACTCTGTAAAATCTTTCAAAGAGGAAGGGGATGTGTTCCTTTGGGATGCCCACGCCCGTATCTATAACTTCAACAAGGGAATAGTTATCCTTTGTGTAAGCCTTTACCTCTACCTTTCCTCCCCTTTTGTTGTATATTATGGCGTTATCTACGAGGTTTTTAAACAAAAGAAAAAGCTTTTCCCAATCTCCCTTTATCTCAAAGTCTTCCTCCACTAAGTTATGCAGTAATACTTCCCTTTCCTGAGCCTGTGCCTCAAGAAGGTCAAAAACATCCTCTATGAGTAGCCTGAGTTTTATGGGCTCCCTTTTCACCCTTTCCTCTCCAGATTCCAACTTGGTGATTATAAGAAGGTCTTCCACAAGCCTTCTCATATCCTCCACACGCTTTAAAGCCTTTTCAAGAAAGGCTTTTTTATCTTCCCTTTCCTCTTCTTCGTACAAAGTTTCCAAAAGACTTTTTAAAACTGCTATAGGTGTTTTCAACTCATGGGATACGTTTGCCACAAACTCCTTTTTAGACCTTTCGTACCTTTTTAGTTCTGTTATGTCGGAAAACCTTGCCACGTTTAGCTCACCGCCCACAAAAAGGTAAAGGGAGTATTCCTTTCCCTCATGGTCAAAATGACAAACCTTTTCCCTTTTCTCCGATACAGCTTCTGCTATACAGCTAACCACGGTGAGATTTTTTACCCCCTCATAATAGGGCTTTCCTTCAAAATCCTCCCTTATTATCCCCCTTTTAAGAAGGAAGTCATTTCCGAAAACTATCCTGCCCTCCTTGTCTATAAGTAGATATCCCTCTTCCACCCTGCTGAGAAAATCCTTAAGAAGGCTCATGGGAGTATATTAAATTAACAACCTTTTCCATCTTTTCTTCCAACTCTTGCTCTGTTTTTGCCACAAGGTTTATATGTCCCATCTTCCTTCTTGGTTTTTTATCTTTACCGTACCAATAAAGCTTTGTGCCCTCTATGGAAAGAAGGCTTCCAAGGTCTATCTCCTCAAGAGACAGACCAAGGATATTCACCATACCCGAGGGAGATTTTAGCCTTGTGGAACCTAAGGGAAGGCCGCATATAGCCCTTAGGAGATTTTCAAACTGAGAAGTGTAGCATCCATCAAGGGTGTAATGCCCCGTGTTATGGGGCCTTGGTGCAAACTCGTTTATCAAAACCCTTCCATCCCAAGTATAGAAAAACTCCACCGCCAACAAGCCCACTAAGTTTAGGTCCTCCATAAGAGAAAGTAGTATGTCTTCCGCCTCCTTTATAGATAGGCTTCTAGTAAAGTTATAAAGGAGTATGCCCCTTTCATGGTGATTTATGGTTAAGGGATATACCTGTCTGCTCCCCTTTTTGTCCCTTACGCCTATGAGGGAAAATTCAAAGCTAAAGTCTATTAGCCTTTCCACCAAAAACTTCTCCTCTTGGGAGTGGTTTTTGAGAACCCTTTCTATATCCTCTTCATAATAGACCCTATACTGCCCTTTACCGTCATAACCAAGCCTTTCTGCCTTTACCATACAGGGAAAGCCAAAAGCCTTCACCCTTTCCCTTAAGGTTTTCCCGTCGGCAACAACAAAATCCACCGTAGGGTAGCCATTTTTCCTATAGAACTCCTTTTCTCTTATCTTGCTTCTTTTTAACTCCAAAAGGCTCAAAGAGGGCGTTGTAAGGTCATAAACCTTTTCAAGCACTCTTTCCTCAATATGCTCAAATTCATAGGTTATAACATCACACTCTCTTATAAACTCCTCAACCTCTTCCGGTGGGAACCATCTATCCGCTATCTTGCTTCCAGAAGCCTTTGGGTCGTGGTCAAGGACAAAAAAATCAAAGCCAAACCTTCTACCCTCAAGGATGGTCATCCAGCCCAATTGCCCACCACCTAATATTCCTATGCGCATGGTATAAGATTATAAATAAGGAAAGGTTGAGTGAAAAATCCATTCTTTTTGGGTGTTTTTCAGGAATAGCCCAGTTATATTTAAAGTATAATAAGCTAAATGCGTTGGAGTAGGTATTTTTGGCATACGTCAAAGGAAGACCCTGCGGATGCAGAAGCCCCCTCTCATAAGCTTTTGGTAAAGGGAGGCTTTATTAAACAGGTTTCTTCGGGTGTATACGAATTCACTCCTCCAGGCGTTAGGGTATTGAGAAAGGTAGAAAACACAGTACGTAAGGAGATGGATAGAAGTGGGGCTCAAGAGGTACTTTTGACTGTCCTTAATCCCGCAGAGCTTTGGAAGGAAACGGGAAGATGGGACCTTTACGGTAGAGAGCTTTTTACTTTGAAAGATAGGAATGGAAGGGATTACTGCCTTGGACCCACCCATGAGGAGGAGATAACGGACCTTGTGAGAAGCTTTGTAAATTCTTACAGACAGCTTCCCATAATCCTATACCAGATACAGGTAAAGTTTAGGGATGAAAAGAGGTCAAGGTTTGGCTTGATAAGGGGAAGGGAGTTCATAATGAAGGATGCTTATTCCTTTGATACCGATGAAATGTCCGCCATGTTCTCCTATGAAAATATGAAGTTTGCTTACGACAGGATCTTTAGAAAGCTTCGTTTAAAAACCCTTATGGTAGAGGCAAGCGTAGGGACCATAGGCGGTATAAGTTCCCACGAGTTTGTGGTTCTAACCGATTACGGAGAGGCAAGGGTTGCCCACTGTGAAACCTGCGGCTATGCAGCGAATGCGGAAATAGTAAAACTTCCAAAACCCCAAGAGGAAGTAGAAGAGGAAAAACCTCTACAAAAGGTGCATACACCCAACACGGATACCATAGAAAAACTCTCCTCCTATCTAAAAGTGCCACCGCAAAAGATAATAAAAGCCTTGCTTTACATAGTAGAAGGAAACAAGCCCTTTCTTTTCCTTATAAGGGGAGACAGAAACATAGACGAGAACAAGGTGGAGGCTTTATTGAGCACAGATAATTTTAGGCTTGCTCAAGAGGAAGAAATCTGGCAACTTCTAAGGACCAAAAAGGGCTTTGTGGGACCTTTTAACCTACCCTCCCATTTCAAGGTCTACTGGGATAACTCCACCTACGGTATAAAGAACACCGTTATAGCCCTTAACGAGCCCGATTATCACTATATAGGGGCAAACCCAGGAAGAGATTTTTCTTATGGTGAGTTTGTAGATGTGTGTCAGGTGGAGGATAAGGACCCCTGCCCCAAGTGTGGCTCGCCTTTAAAAGTAAGCAAGGGGCTGGAGCTTGGACATATATTCCTTTTGGGCACAAGGTACTCACAGCCCATGAGGGCATATTACCGAGATCCTCAGGGAGAGGAAAAGCCTATAATTATGGGGTGTTATGGCATAGGTATATCCAGATGTATATCCGCCCTTGTGGAGCAGTACCATGACGATAAGGGTATAAAGTGGCCTACACCCGTTGCGCCCTTTGAGCTTGACCTAATATGTATAAACACCTCTGACCAAGAGCAGAAAGAGGTTGCGGCAAAGTTATACACTCTTGCTTTGGAGTATGGGATAGAGGCTATCTACGACGATAGAGAGGAGAGCCCGGGCTTTAAGTTTGCGGATGCAGACCTGTGTGGCTTTCCTTATAGAATAGTGATTGGAAAAAAGGTAAAAGAGGGAAAGGTGGAAATACAAAACAGACATACGGGCGAAAGGTGGGATACGGATATAGAAAAGGCAATACAGGAAGTGAAAGCCCTAATAGAAGAAGATAAAAAATAGCCAATGCTTTACAAAAAGTACATATACAGGCTAAGCACCGAAGACTTTTACGACTTTATCGTAGATCACAAGGAAGGCGTAGAGATTCTATCAGAAGGCGAAAGCTTTGTAGAGTTTGCCCTTTATAAACCCTTAGAGGGCTTGGAGCCCATTGAGGTGCTTGAGGTGGAAGTTATACCGCCAGAGAGAGCTTTTAAACCAATAAAGGTAAAAAGTTTGATGGTCCTCCCCTCCTGGCTAAAGCCTGTGGTTATAAGGCAAGGCTGCGCCTTTGGTACTGGTTTGCATCCCACCACACGTTTATGTCTTGAACTTTTGCAAGACTTTTTAAAAGAAGGTTGGTCCGTGTTGGATGTGGGTACGGGTACAGGGATCCTTGCCCTTGCCTCCAAAAAGCTTGGAGCCAAAAGGGTATTAGCCATAGATATAGACTCTCAGGCTATAGAGGAATGCCAGCATAACAAAGAGGAAAACTGTGTAGATATAGAGTGCCTTAGGGCGGAGCCAAAGGATATAAAAGAGAGCTTTGACCTTTTGGTGGCAAACCTTGAACTAAGGATCTTTAAAAAAGAGCTTGAAAACCTTTTGAAGCTTTTCAACAAAATAGCCATCTTCTCCGGTATATATGGAAAACAAGAACTTTTGGAGTTTATAAAACTTCTCCAGCGCAAGCCCCTTAAGGTTAAAAGATTGGAAGGTTGGTATGGTATAGTAATAAAGGCATGAGGTACCGATACAGGCTTGAGGAAAGGAGGGAAAAAAGGCTTACCCTTATAAGGCTTATAAGAAAGCTTGCCCTTTTTGCCCTTCTTTTGATAGCCCTCTATACACTCTTTCTCTTCTTTGGAGGAAGGCCACAGCTATCAGAGGAAAGCCTGAGATCTTTATCCCTCATAGCCAAGGAAAAAAACTATCCCTTGTCCTTTGATAGACCTGTTAGAGAAATAAGGCTTTATGTGGAGGAGGAAGGAAAAAGGAGAGAGATATATAAGGCGGATTTTCCAAAGGGAGTTAAAGAGATAAACCTTGTCCTAACACCCAAGGAGTTAAACTTAAGGGATGGGGAAATAAGCTTGGTTTTGGAAGTTTCCTCGGGTTTTCTTTCAAAGAGAACCTATTTCCTTAAAGCCCTTGTGGATACGGCACCACCAAGGGTAAGAATAGTTGCTTATACCTCTTCTCCAATGCTTGGCGGTTCTGCCGCCATAAAGGTACAAACAGAGGAAGGGGCAGAGGTTTATGTGGCACAAGGAGGTTATAAATACCCCCTCCATTCCACAGGAAAAGGCTATTACTTTGGACTTTTCCCCATTAGGCTTGAAGGAGAAGGCTATATATTGGTTGCAAAGGATATGGCTGGGAATGAATACTCTCAAGCTTTAGGCCTAAGGAGAAGGGTTCCAAGGTTTAGAGTTGATAAGATTTTGATAGACGATAACTTTATAAATAAGGCAATATATCCTCTTTTGGGCCAAGAGGGCAAGGGTTTGGAAGCCCTTGAAGCCTTTAAAAGGATAAATGAAGCGTGGAGAGAAAGGGATGTAAAGAGAATAGAAGAGATTGGTAAAAAAAGCGAGCCAAGGATACTTTGGGAAGGCGCCTTTATACAGCTGCCAAGAAGCAAGGTGTTTGCCACCTATGGAGATATAAGGCACTACTACTATAAAGATCAAAAGGTGAGCGAAAGCAGGCATATGGGTATAGACCTCGCCTCCTTGGAGAATTCCCCAGTCCCTGCCTCCAATTCGGGCGTGGTGGTTTTTGTTGGAGACGTGGGTATATACGGAAACATGGTTATCATAGACCATGGCATGGGGCTTATGAGCCTCTACGGACATCTTTCGGAGGTCTTTGTAAAAGAAGGGCAGTTTGTCAAAAAGGGAGAAGTTATAGGAAAGACGGGTAAAACGGGGCTTGCTTTGGGGGATCACCTTCACTTTGGCCTACTGTTGCATGGCTATGAGGTAAATCCCATTGAATGGCTTGACCCTAAGTGGATAACAAATAACCTGCAGGCTGTTCTTGAAGCCCAATGAAAAAGTTAAGGTATAAGCTGTCTGTCCTTTTGGCTCCCTTTGTAGCCTTTCTTTTGAGGCTTATCCACAAAACCATAAGGTGGGACAAAAGAATAGACTATGAACTGTATAGAGGAAAGATCATAGCCTTGCTCCACGGAAACGCCCTTGGAGTAGCCATGTTGGGCATAGATAGGGGCATTTACGCCTTGGTAAGTAGGTTTAGAGATGGGGATATTGCGGAAAGGTTTCTGATTAGCCTTGGTTATAAGGTTATAAGGGGGTCCAGTGAGGAGGGAAAGCCCCAAAAGGGCGGTAGCGTAGGACTTTTGAGACTTTTGAGGGTTCTAAAAGACGGAAATACAGTGGCCATAACGGTGGATGGTCCAAAGGGTCCCTATGGAAAGGTAAAACTTGGGGTGATCCTTCTGGCACAAAAATCGGGAATACCTATCATCCCTGTCTATGTTAGCTTTGATTGGTGCATAAAACTAAACACGTGGGATAGGCTTCTTATACCCCTTCCCTTTTCAAGGGCAAGGCTTAGGGTAGGAGATCCCCTTTGGGTGCTTCCAGAGGATAACATAGAATCTAAGAGGGAGGAGTTGGAAGAGATCCTTTTTTCTCTCTCTTTGGGAAAAACCTCTGAGAAAGCTTTGGAGCAGATAAAAAGCTAAAGCTTCCCAAGAAGGCGGTAATGATCACCAAAAGGAAAGCCATGGATTGGGTGGGTTCATAAAAGCTGGCAAATATAACAGAAAACTCACCCCTTTGTATAAAGGAAAGGGAAGCCCTCATGGCGGTTCTTTTCCCAAGTCCATAAAGGATGGCTCCCCAATAGGTGGAAAGAAGCTTTAAAGATATGGAAAGCACCAAAAGCAAAAATAAAAGCCACCAGCTAAAATCAAAGCTTAGCTTTGCATGGAAGGTAAACATAAAGAAGAAAACTCCAACGGAAAGCTCCTTTAGGTCTGATAGAGACCTTTCTATAATTTCAAAGGTCCTACTATTTTCTGGCACTATCACGCCCAGCAGGAAGGCTATAAGGGCATCGGAAAGGCCAAAGCTTAGGCTTATGCCCGAAGAGAGTAGTAAAAAACCCAGCACGAAAAAAGGTATTAGGTCTTCCGATATTTTCCTATCCATATAATCAAAAGCCCTTTGGGATAAACCCTTTGCTAAATAGAAAAGGGCAAAGAGGAGCACAACCGACAATATACCACGCAATAGGTTCAATATGTCCGCTTCTCCCTTTAAGGTTATTCCCGTAAGAGCAGAGAGAAGGACTATGCTGACCAAGTCTTCAAAGATGAGTAGCCCTATTAAAAGCTCCGCCTCTGGGTTTACCAGTCTTTTATAGTCCATAAGAAGCTTGGCGGTTATGGCAGTGCTACTTGGATAAACCACAGCGCCTATCACCAGGGAAAAAAGCAGGTTCTTAGTAAAAAGGTAGGAAAGGATAAAGGCAGGAAAGAAATTAAGAAAAAGGTCTAAAAGACCGGGTTTCATAAGTCTTTTCATGTTGACGAGTCTTTCAAAGGAGTATTCAAGACCTATGAAAAAGAAGAGGAGTATAACAGCAGCATACTCAAAAAGGATAAGTATATCCTCCACCCTTGGAGGTAAAAGGAGCTTACCTAAAAGCCCCGCCAACATAAAGGAGAGAATGTAGGGTACCTTTATCCTTGAAAGAAAAAGGGCTGAAAAGAAAAGTAAAAGGAAAACAGTACCTGCTAAGATAAGGTTTTGTGGGTTGTGCATCTTATGTGCTACACCTTCCACAGAGCTGTAAGAAGTGGTTTATCTGTGAACGCGTACCTACCACTATGAGTATATCTCCCAGTTCTATTCTTTCCTTGTAAGGGTCTGGGCTTGGAATGATCTTCCCTTTTCTGTCTATGGCTATCACCGACACACCTGTGCTTCTTCTTATCTGAAGCTCCGCTATGGTTTTGTTTATAAAGTTGGAGCCTGCCTCTACCCTTACCCACTCCATAACCACTTCCTTTAAAACAAGCTCCACCTTTTCCGTCTTTATGGGCTGATAGAGAGCGCCCGCCAAGAGAAAGCCAAGCTCCTTTGCCTCCTCTTCCGTAAGATCAAAAACACAGGAAGGCTCCTCCTCTTCCATAAGGTATATCTCCCTACGACCTGTATGGTAGATAACCAAAACGAGGTCCTTACCTTCTCTTAACCTTAAAGAATACTTTTTACCTATGCCCGGCAGGTCTGTTTCTCTTATCTCCATAAAAGGATATTTTAAAACTTCTTATCTGTTTTTTGGAAAAAGCCCTTGAGATATCTTTGGAGCAGATAAAAAGCTAAAGCTTCCCAAGAAGGCGGTAATGATCACCAAAAGGAAAGCCATGGATTGGGTGGGTTCATAAAAGCTGGCAAATATAACAGAAAACTCACCCCTTTGTATAAAGGAAAGGGAAGCCCTCATGGCGGTTCTTTTCCCAAGTCCATAAAGGATGGCTCCCCAATAGGTGGAAAGAAGCTTTAAAGATATGGAAAGGACCAAAAGCAAAAATAAAAGCCACCAGCTAAAATCAAAGCTTAGCTTTGCATGGAAGGTAAACATAAAGAAGAAAACTCCAACGGAAAGCTCCTTTAGGTCTGATAGAGACCTTTCTATAATTTCAAAGGTCCTACTATTTTCTGGCACTATCACGCCCAGCAGGAAGGCTATAAGGGCATTGGAGATACCCAACCTTAGGGCAATACCAGAGAACAAAAGCAAAAAGCCAAGCACCAGAAAAGGAATAAGCTCTTCCTCCACCTTCTTATCAAGGTAAGAAAAGGTTTTCTTTGATATACCAGTAAAACAAGCCAAACAATAAAAGTATTGTAAAAAAGCCTTTTACGAAGCTAAGTATATTCCCCTGCCCTTCTGATGCCATTTCCACAAGTATAGAAAGAAGCACTATGCTTACTAAGTCTTCAAAGATGAGAAGCCCTAAGATTATAAGCTTTAGCCCTTCTTTATAACCTTTAAAAGGTCTCTCTTTTCTGCCAAGATAATGGACTTTATCTCCTCGTTTTCTTGATAGGATATCTCTTTTTGTATAAACTCTATAAGCTTTTGTATGTGAGCCTCTAACTCTTCTATCTGTTCCTTCATGCGGAGTATGATGTCTATACCTGCCAAATTTACGCCAAGGTCTTTGCTTAAACCGAGTATAAGCTCAAGCCTTTGTAAGTCTTCCTCTGTGTAGTACCTTGTTCTTCCTTTGCTCCTCGTGGGCTTTAACAAGCCTTCCTTTTCATAAAGCCTTAGGGTTTGTGGGTGTATGTTATACATACTTGCCACTATACCAATGGTGTAAAGCTTCTTCTTCATGCTAATTTCCTCCCTATGCGTTCTGGCTCTGGTAGTAGTTTGTCCAACTCTTGGAGAATCTCCTTTATCCTTTTGCCATCGCCAAAGAGTTTATCAAAGAAGCTAAGCTTTGGAATGTCCATGTGAACTCTTACAAAAAGGTCTCCTCTTCCCTCTGCCATAAGCTTTGGCATGCCATAGCCTTCAACCCTTATGGTATTCCCTTCCTTTATGCCGGCTGGGATCTTTACCTTAACCTTACCACCTTCAAGGGTAGGAACTTCTATCTCTCCCCCTAACATGGCTTCCGTTATTTTGATGTATGCATCCAAATAAAGGTTGTTTCCTCTTCTTTCAAAGATGGGATGGGGCTTTAGCTTTATGGATATTATTAGATCTCCATAGGGTCCTCCAAACCTACCCGCATGTCCCTTGCCCTCTACCTTTATCTTGCTTCCCGTATCCACGCCTGCAGGTATCTTTACCTTAATCTCTTCCCTTTGAGGTATAGTGCCCCTTCCTTTACACTTGGGACAAGGCTCTCTCAAAACACCTTCACCACCGCAGGTAGGACAAGTTTGGGAGATGGTTATGAAAAATTGCCTTTGAACCACCTCCCCTCTTCCACCGCAAGTGGGACAAGTCCTTTCCCCTCTTAGGGGGTCGTATCCCAAGCCCTTGCATGCATCACAGACCACTTCCCTATGAAGAGGAATATCTATTACAGTGCCTTTAAAGGCTTCTTCAAGACTTAACTCAACCGTATAATACACATCCTCTCCCTTTGTGGGTCTTCTGTATTCTCTTCTCCTTCCCCTCGTTGCCCTTTCAAAGATATCTTCAAAGCCAAAGCCTTTAAAAACTTCTTCAAAGAGGTCTCCTATGTTTTGAAAGACCACCTCTTGATAGGCTTGGTCTGCTCCTTGGGCAGAAAAGGCAGCGTGTCCATACTGATCATATAGCTTTCTCTTTTCTGGGTCTGATAGCACTTGGTAGGCTTCGTTTATCTCTTTGAACTTTTCTTGGGCGGATGGGTCTTTGTTAAAGTCTGGGTGGTATTTCCTGGCAAGCCTGCGGTATGCCTTCTTTATCTCCTCTTGGGTAGCGTCTTTGGGCACGCCCAATATTTCGTAATAGTCTTTTTTGGTTGAGTTTGCCATGTAAGTAGATTTTAGTCAAGTTTTATAAAATTTCAAGGGCTGTTAGCCCAGATGTCCCTGTCCTTGATTCAAAATATGTCTGTACAATTCTCACTTGGCGTATATAATAGTTTAAAACACTTGATCTATGGTAGGGATTGATATTGTTAAAAATCAACGGATAAAGGAGGCGGTGGAGAGGTTTGGTGAGAGGTTTTTAAAGAGGGTCTATACAGAAGAGGAGCTAAATTACTGCAAAAGCCAGCAAGCCTTTTATGAGTGCCTTTCTGCCCGTTGGGCTTGTAAGGAAGCGGTTCTCAAGGCCTTTTACCAGGCTTATGGTGTGGTGTTAAAGTTTTCTGAGATTGAGGTTTTGGGAGATAGGGGAAAGCCCGCAAAAGTAAGAATATTAAAAGAAGGCTTTGAGGATTGTAAAATCTTTGTTTCTTTATCCCATGAAAGGGAGTTCTCTGTGGCTGTGGCTTATGTTTTGAAAGTATAAAAGGGATGCATGTGGTTCAAAGGTCCATGACCTTTACCTAAGGGGAGGGAATGTTCAATGGCGGACTGTATATATTCCTTTGCCTTCCTTACAGATTCTTTTAGGTCAAAGCCCTTTGCCAAATAGGAAGTTATGGCAGAAGAAAAGGTGCAACCAGTACCATGGGTATTTTTTGTCTTTACATACTTTCCAACAAGATATTCAAAGCTTTTTCCGTCAAAGAAAATATCTATAACCTCCTCATCCTCTCTATGGCCCCCCTTTAGAACCACCGAAGAAGCTCCAAGGGCATATATATCCTTGCAAGCCTCCTCCATATCTTCAAGGCTTTTTATTTCATAGCCACATAACTCTTGGGCTTCTGGTATATTGGGCGTTATAACAAGGGAGAGGGGTATAAGCTCCGCTATCAGGGCTTTCTTGGCGGTAGCCTCTAAAAGTGTGTCTCCCGATTTTGCCACCATAACGGGGTCAAGGACATAGTTTTTAAGGTCAAAGTCCTTTATAGCCTTGGCAACTGCTTTTATTATGCCCTCATTGGAAAGCATACCAGTTTTACAAGCATCCACCCCTATGTCTTCAACCACCACCTTTATCTGGTTATAGACCACTTCTGGTGGCATATCCACCACACCGTACACACCAAGAGTATTTTGCACCGTCACAGAAGTTATGGCGCTCATACCATACACACCAAGGATCGTAAAGGTCTTTAAATCTGCCTGTATACCAGCGCCACCGCCGCTGTCAGACCCTGCTATGGTTAAAGCCCTTGGTATCATCAGAAGAACACTCCTAACACAAAATGTATTCTGCTTTTTGAAGTATCACCAGGAACTTTTTTCGTTTTAAAAGCCCAATCTAACTTTATAGGTGCAATGGGAGTTATGAACCTTATGCCTATACCATAGCCCCCCCTTAGGTTTTGGGTTTTAAGCTCCTTCCAGTCGTTAAAGCCAAGGCCTGTATCGTAGAAAATGGCTCCGTAGAACATGTTTTTATAGAGGGGGTAATTGGCTTCTAAGGAAAGGATGAGTTGCCCCTTTGCTCCGATGGGGTCGTTGGTGTTTGGGTCAAGGGGACCAGCATAGCCATACTTATATCCTCTAACGGAGAAATCTCCTCCCACAAAGAACCTCTCATCAAGGGGCACCCTCTTGCCACCGTAAGGCTCTACAAGACCTACCACACCTTTTAGGGAAAGTATAAAGCCTGTGTCAAAGAAGGTATCTTTAAAAAACTGCTGGTGAGAGAGGGTGATCCTGTTAAACTTCTCATCACCACCCAAGATAGGCACTGCAACCGCATAGCCCAACTCCGATAGGCTCCCTTTTGAGGGGAAAAGGTAATTATCTCTTGTATCTCTGCTTAAACTAAGGATTAGTTTTCTTGACTGTCTCGTTCCTTCCTCTTCCTTGATTAAGGAAGAAGCGTCGGGAGAGATATTCTTATAACTAACCCTTTGAATACTGGTTCCGAAGGCAACCCTCCAGAATTCCGCAAATTCCTTTGAAAAGACAAAGTCTATACCAGTTCTTTCAACGGTATAGGTGGTGTATTCTATCCTCTTATCATACACAGAACCCGTAAGGTCTATGGGTTGGTTTAAAAACCACTTCTTTGTGTAGGAAAGGGAGTTGTCTCTGTATTTGCTTCCGTAAGATATGGATATGCCTGCTATATCACCTGTACCAAGGAAATTGCCCTTACGCAAAGATAAAAAGCCGGAGACACCCGTAACCTGATTATAACCAAGACCTACGGAAAACTGCCCTGTAAACCTTTCCCTTACCTTTGCCACAAAGTCCCAACTTTTGCCCTCTGTGGGGAGAGGTTCTATGGATACATCCTGATAATAGCCAAGGTTAAAGAGCCTTGACCTTGACCTTTCTATTTCTCTTGCATTTGCCAATTCACCTTCTTGGAGCCTTAGCTCCCTTCTTATCACATAGTCCCTTGATTCATAGTTGCCTTGAACCCCTATCCTATCCACATACACAGGCTCACCTTCGTCAACCGCAAGGACTGCATCTACCCTTTTGTTTTCTGTACTTATCTTTTCTTCCTCCCCTACAGACACACCAAGAAAGCCTATATCCGAGTATTTTCTCCTTATGTTCTCCTTTATCCTATCAATCACCTCCCTTCTGTAGTAGCCTCCCTTGTTCTTCTTAAGGATGTTTCCAACAAGCTCTCCATAAGCAAAAAGGTTGTTTCCTTCTATCTTCAAATCCCCCAATCTATATCGTGGTCCCTCTTGGATGTTTATAGTTATATGGTACCTGTTCCCTTCCCTTTTTATGGAATAGTCCACCTTTACCTCAAGGAAGCCCTCAGACTTATAAAAGTCCCTTATCTTATTAATGTCTTCCCTTAGGACCTCCTCACTAAAAGGGGGCTTTAGCCTAAGGGCTAACAAGCTAACTGGCTTTGTTTCCATAAGGTCAAGGAGCCTCCCCCTTCTAAAGGTTTTGTTCCCTGTAAAGTTTATACTTTTGACGTACTCTGGCTCCCCCTCTTGTATGGTATAGACCACCTTTGAAGCACCCTTTTTGGGCACAAGTTCATAATCCACCTTTACATTAACATAACCTTCCTTCCTGTAAGCTTCTATTATCTTCCTCTTTATAAATTCCAACTCCTCTCGTGTAAGCACTCTGCCAAGCCTAAGCCTTCTTTGTATTTCAAGCTTTTCTTCAATGGCTGGTGAAGATGTATATTCCCTTAGTATCTCTTCCGGTTCTACCTTCCCTATTTCTGTTTCTATGCCTATCTTCTTTTCAAGCTCGTCAGATTTTATCTTTCTATTGCCCCGAAATTCAATCTTGTATATAACAGGCAGATCTTTTACCCTGTATGTAAGAATTACATCTTCTCCCACGTCCTCTTTATAAACCTCTACAGTATCAAAAAAACCACTCCTATACATACGCCTTATACTTTCCCTTACAAGGTCAGGAGTGTATAGGCTTCCGGGCTTTATGTTTATAAGTCCAAGTATTACATCCTCTGGTATATAAAGGGCACCTTCCACCCTTACTTCTCTTATTGCCTGACCCATAGAAAGGCTCATAAAAAGGAAAAGAACAAAAAAGACCCTATACAATAACCACATCCCTTTGACCCTCCTCTATATAACCACACACAAAAGAAGAATCTATAGTCCTTAAAACTTTATCCACCTCTTGAGGGTTAACCACCAACATAAAACCCACACCCATGTTAAAGGTTTTATACATCTCCTCCATGGGAACATTCCCTAAATCTCTTATCCAGTCAAAGATGGGATTGTTTGGTATTTTACCCCTTTCTACAACCGCCTTGCAGCCTTCTGGAAGTATCCTTACAAGATTGCCCCCTATGCCTCCCCCTGTTATGTGTGCCATTCCCTTTATTTGGCATATTCCCTTTATAGCTTCTATCTCCTTGGAGTATATCCTTGTGGGCTCCAAAAGTATCTCCCATATTTTTTTGTCAGAACCTTCAAAGCTATCCCTGTAGTCTATTCCCCTACTCCTTAGGATCTTCCTTATAAGGCTATAGCCATTACTATGAAAACCACTTGATGGAAGTCCTATTATCACATCACCAGGTTTTATATCCTTTCCAGTTACCAACTCTTCTTTTTCACACGCGCCCACACAAAAGCCTGCAAGGTCATAAACTCCCTCCGGATAAAAGTCGGGCATCTCCGCCGTTTCACCCCCCACAAGGGCTACATCCGCTATTCTGCATCCTTCCACGATGCCGTCCATAACCCTGTTTAGGATATGGGGCTCTATCTTCCCCACCGCTATATAGTCAAGAAAGGCTAAGGGCTTTGCCCCAGTGGTGAGAATATCATTTATGTTCATAGCAACAAGGTCTATGCCCACCGTGTGATGTATCCCTACCTCTTGAGCTATTTTTAGCTTTGTACCCACTCCGTCCGTTGTCATCATAAGCAAGGGATTTCTAAAGCCCTCAAGGCTGATCCCACTGGCAAAGCTACCAAAGAGTAAGGCTTGTTTTTTTAGGGTCTTTACCCTTTCCTTTATGTACTCTACAAAGGCATCCGCCCTTTGAAGGCTTACACCTGCCTTTTCATAGGTCCACTCATTCATGAAGGTAAAACTCCTCTATAACAGTATATATTGGCCCCACAGAAGTCAGGGAGCTTTTGATTAGAGCCACCCTATCCACAATATCCTCACCAAAGAGGGTATTTTCATGCTGCCTTAGGAAATCCTTTAGAGGCTTCTTTTCAAACTCCTTTATCCTGCATATGGTAACGTGGGGATAGAAGGGTTTGCCTTCGTCCCTTATGCCTATGTGCCTGTTAGCTCTCACTATAGACTTAGCCAATTCCACCAACTGCTTGTGCCCGTCAGAAATCCCTATCCATAAAACCCTTGCCCTATCAAGGTTTGGAAAAACACCCAATCCCTTGTATTTAACCTTTACGGGTTTTAAGTTTTGAGCTGTTTCTTGAAGTACTTTCAAAACATCCACCATTTTCTCGTTGCTTATCTCACCTATGAATTGGAAGGTCATGTGAAAGTTTTGGGGTTCAACCCATTTACCCCTTATAAAGCCTTCACTTTTAGATTGCAACCTTTCCACTGCTTCTTGTATTCTTTTTGTAGTAAAAAAGCCAACAAAAACTCTAACCATCACCAGTACCTAAAGGGTCCAGTATCAAGATGAACAAAGCCAGACTTTGGATAATATCCTACACCTCCTGCCCTCAAAGCCAAGGCTAAATCCCTCAAAGCCCCCAAAGACATACCCTCTATCCTTATATCTATTGCCCTTCCAAGAGTGTGATAACTATCCTTTGCCACGCCCTTTTTAGTTTTGTGTAAATAATAGTTGATGGTAGGAGACCTATAACCAGAAATAACTATTATCTCTTCCTTTCCCGAAAGCTTTGTTATAAGGTACAAAAGGTCCAAAAGATTTACGTCCATGTTTGTTATTTCGCCGCTTCTATAGTCCCTCAAAAAGTGGTTTATATCTTTCAAAGAACTCTCTATGTAATTGCCATCCATCCAATAAAGGGTTTTTAGCCTTTCTCCTGTGTTTAAAGAGTACATATTAAGGTATCTTATGTTTTCCCTAAGAAGGAAGGCATAAGAAGTAGGGCTTGCCAAAAGGGAAAAGCCCATATATCCCAAGCATTTCAAAAGTTCTCTCCTTGTCATGGCATATCTCCAGAGAACAAACTCTGAAACAAAATTGTATCATATCCATAAGGGTTTTTAAATTTTAAGATGTTTTATAAAGCTAAACCACCCCTTCCAATAGAGCTCTCTGTAGCTTTTATCTCCTACCAAAACCTTATAAAAATTCTTAAGGACATAGTCCCTTCCCATATTGTAGGCGACCTTTTGGAACCTGTAGGCTATGTCCCCTATCCTTTTTGCTTTATTTAATTCATCTATCAAAGGTTTTAGAAGTCTTTTATAAGCCTTTGTAGGTTCAACGGGATTTTCCAAAAGAGCCTGTGAAAGGATCTTTCCAGCCCACAGGGCGTAGTATATCCCCTCTCCTAAAAGGGGATCTGTCATGCCAGCGGCATCACCAAGAAGTAGTATTCTGTCCCTTCCCAAAAAGGGCTCTTTATGGAGAAAAGGTATATGCCAACCCTTGGGATGTGTAGATTTTATACCCTTTGAAAGGGAGTACTCTTTTAGTATTTCTAAAAGGTTTTCATCTCCCGTAGTGGCAACACCTACGCTTATACCTTCTCCGTGGGGAAAGACCCAAAGGTATCCCCTTTTTACCCAACCTATCTCTATAATTACCTCTTCCCTTAAATCTCCTTCGGTAAAGAACTCAAGGCTTTTAAATCCCTTTGGCTTGTAGCCCAAAAGCCTTGCCACCTTTGAGTGGGCTCCATCGGCACCTATAATAAAGTCTGCTATAAGCGTACCTTTGGAGGTATAAACCTTGTAAGCTTCCTTTTCCTTTTCAAAGCCTATAAACTCCGCCTGTATAAGTTCTGTCCCCGCCTCTATGGACTTTATTACCAAGAAATAGTCAAAATCTTTTCTATCTACTATGTAAGCCACTTCTTTGTCTGCAGGCACATAGTAATCCTCAAGCCCTCTATAGCCAAGCCTGCCGCCCCTTATGGTGTTTAGAATAAGCCTTTTATAACCTTCGGGAAGTAGCTTTAAAGTTCTTGCAGAAAGGCATCCTGCACAGAGTTTAAACCTCGGCAAAGATTCCTTTTCTAAAAGGACTACTTTAAAGCCCAGCCTTGATAGATGATAACTTGCGGAGGCACCAGCAGGACCACCTCCTACCACCACTATATGATACTTCAACCTAAAACCTCAAAAGGCTTGCTCCCCAAGTTAGCCCACCACCCATAGCAGTAAGGAGAACAAGGTCTCCCCTTTTTAACCTTCCTTCTTGTTTTGCTTCATATAGGGCTATGGGAATAGAGGCTGCGCTTGTGTTTCCATACTTGTGAATGTTAGAATAGACCTTTTCCACAGGTATGCTTAACCTTTCTGCCAAGGCTTGCATTATCCTTATGTTTGCTTGATGGGGAACTACCAGGTCTATATCTTCTATAGAAACTCCTGCCCTTTTTATAACCTCTTCACAAACCTCCGCCATAGACCGTACAGCCAATTTAAAAAGCTCCTTGCCCTTCATCCTTAGATACCCGCACCTTTCCCCATAGAGTATATCCCAATAGCTCCCATCGGACCTCATAGCCGAAGCCAAAAGCTCACCTTCTCCTTCTGCCGATAAAACTGCCGCACCTGCCCCGTCTCCAAAAAGAACACAGGTAGCCCTATCTGTCCAATCTACTATCTGGGATAACCTTTCCGCACCAACCAGCAACACCTTTTTCACCCTATTGGAGATAATCAGGGAGCTTGCTATTTCAAGGCCATAGAGAAAACCACTACAGGCGGCGGATATGTCAAAGGCGTAAGCTTTATTGCATCCAAGCCTTGCCTGTAAAAGGCAGGCACTTGCAGGAAAAGAAAGGTCTGGAGTCAAAGTGGCAAGGATTATAAGGTCAATCTCTTCGGGCTTTGTTTTTGATTCTTCCAAGGCCATCAAGCTTGCCTTGTATGCCATGTCCACAAGGCTTTCTCCCTCGGCTATCCTTCTTTCCTTTATGCCAGTGCGTGTAGTGATCCACTCGTCGCTTGTATCCACCATCTTCTCAATGTCAAAATTAGTTAAAACCTTTTGAGGCACATAATAACCTATACCCTCTAAGCTTATACCCATCAGGCTTTTACCTCTTGGGGAAGAAGTTTTCTAAGGTTTTCCGAAAGCTTTTCATTAAAGTGATGAGTCAAAAATTCGTTAGCAACCTTGATGGCGTTCTTTATGGCCTTTGCGTTCGCTCTCCCATGGGTTATTATAACGGGCTTTTTTGCCCCCAACAGGGGTATGCCACCGTACTCGGCAAAATCCGCTTTTTTCTTGAAGTTGTTCAAGGCGGGTTTCATAAGCAAGGCACCTATCTTTGCCAAAAAACTCTTTTGGACTTCTTCCTTTATCATTTGAATTACCGCAAAGCCAAGACTTTCACTTGCCTTTAGGATAACATTGCCCACAAAGCCATCACATACTATAACATCAAAGGTGCCAGCGTATATGTCCCTACCTTCTGCATTTCCCTTAAAGTTTAGCCTGCCTGTCTTTAAAAGGGGATAGGTTTCCTTTACAAGTTCATTACCCTTTCCCTCTTCCTCTCCTATGCTTAAGATACCTACCCTTGGGCTCTTTATGTTTAATATCTCTTCCGCGTAGGTGTGTCCTATTACCGCAAAGTGTAGAAGGTGTTTTGGCTTACAATCTACGTTTGCACCCACATCAAGGAGCACCGTTTTACCCTTTGGGTTTGGAAGGGCAACGCCTATAGCGGGCCTTTCAAGTTCTTCAAGGGAGCCTATGATAAACTTTCCCACCGTTAGCACCGCCCCCGTGTTGCCTGCAGATACAAGACCATCCGCCAAACCATCCCTTACAAGCTTACCTGCTATGTAGAGGGAAGAGTTCTTCTTTTTGAGAACATTAGAGGGAGGTTCGTTCATTTGGATAGTTTCTGGGGCGTGTACTATCTGCAGTTCTTCTTTGAAGCCTTCTCTTTTTAGTATATCCCTGATTTTCTTCTCGTCGCCTACAAGAAGGCTCTCAATCCCAAGTTCTTTGTAGGCTAATATACAACCTTTTACTATCTCCTCGGGGGCGTAATCGCCCCCCATACAATCTACCGCTATCCTTGTCATGAAGTTTTTATTACTTCTTTGCCCTTGTAGTATCCACAGTAGGGACAAGCCCTGTGGGGCATCATCAACTCCCCGCAGTTGGGACAAGTTGCCAAGGCTAAAGCGCTTAGCTTGGAAAAGAAGTTTTGAGCTCTCCTTTGGTCTCTTCTCCACTTTGAAGTTTTCCTCTTTGGAACAGCCATATTTATGCCTCCATAGGTTTATTAAGAATTCCTATTATAGCATATTCGCCTTTTTAAGAAGGTCTCCAAGGGTTGTATTTCCTTTTTCCATTCCTTTCACTTCTTCTGTGCAATCGGGGCTACACAAGGGCTTAGTAGGTATGCTTAGGATTATCTGTTCCCTCAAAAGGTTTGTTAAATCAAAGGCTTCTTGATCTTCGTAGAAGGAAACGTTTAGATTGCCGGGACTTAGGTAGACCACATCCTTTGTGGGATAGGGCTCTATCCTTATGTTTTCTACTCTTCCTACGTCCTTGTTGTAAAGGGTCAGGCATCTACTACACTGTAAGACCACATAACCTTCTATCTCCATATGAACCATATAGCCACCCTTTTCCTTGGTTATCTCCACGTATAGATTTATGGGCTCTGTTATCTCTCCAAGGTCAGGTGGTAGTTTAACATCTTCTGGTTTAAAGGTATAGCTTTGAGCAAACTTCTTCCTATTTTTGAAGATCTCCCTTAGGTTCAACATCACCATAATGCTTTAAAATATACGCCCTTGAAAAATTAAGAGTAGGGGTATTTTTTTGTATCATTCCAAAAATACGCTGGGTGAGAAATCCCCTTTTTATCGGTAGCCAATAAGATAGGGATATCAAGGATTTCCCCGAAGTTCCTTTAACGGATTTATTCACCAATCCCGGAAAATTATAAAAGGTCTGCGAATACGTAGGTCCTAAGCCTTCCCCTTATCCTGCTGGCTGGAATATTATCACCTCTTAGCATACCCTCAAAAGCTCTTCTTTTCTCCTCACCCTTAAGGAAGAATACAACCACGCAAGAGTTATTCAAGTAATCCTCCTTTAAAGACAGTCTTATGATCCCTTCTGGGTCTTTACTTATACAGACCTTTGGGCTAATATCCTCACACCCACTGGAAGGGAAAAGAGAAGCAGTATGCCCGTCGGAACCAACTCCAAGTAAGCTAATGTGTAGTCTGTCTGGTAGCTGAAAGCTATAGTCCATGGCACACTCTTGTGGTAGCATCTCTGTCTTAAGAAAGTTAACCCTTGCCCTATCACCCAAAGATTCCCTTATCATCCTATAGTTGCTAAGGGTAGAGGTAAATGGAACATACCGCTCATCGGTAAGATAGAACTTGATTTTGTGCCATGGAAGGTTTTCTTTGGAAAGCTCCCTGTATAGGTTCAGGGGCGTTTTACCGCCCGCAAGGGCAATGTGGCAAGTCCTTTCCCTTTTTAGGAAAAGGCCTATCAACTTTTTTAAAAGACCTTTGAGTGCTCTCTCGGGCTCTGTTTTGGAATAGATACTATATTGCCTCATATATATAGGTTAATTCATATTTAAGCCGAGTGAAAAATTGTATGTAGGGGCAATTCACGAGTTGCCTTCATTAGGAAAATGCCTTTGGATGATCTTGCGTATATTAGAATACCATAAAAGCCATGAATATGGAGCTAAGCAATTTAATAAAAAAGTCCAAAGAGGGCGCTTTTACCTTAGAGGGCTTCAAGGAATACTTATACACTTCCCTTGTGGAGATAATAAAGCTGGAGTTGGAAAACTTGCCAGAGGATGACTGGGAAGATACCTTGCAGATATGGGTAAAGATATGTGTCTTTTGTAAAGGCTTGATGGACAAAAGGGAGGAGGAAAGGCTTGAACTTTATAAGAAGTTTTCCTTTGACCAAACTATGATAAACATAACGGAAAGTGTTATAGAGAAGCTAAAGGTTGCTTATGGTATGGGCTTTTTGGGTGAAAAGGATCCACCGCAGAACTTAATAAGGTTTGGACTTGAAAAGGCAAAGGAGGAATCACAAGCAATAGAGTTTATGAAAAAGTTTTTTGGGGTTTAAATTTATCCCTTATGAGAGTTGCCGTTGGCATGAGCGGTGGTGTGGATAGTAGTGTTTGCGCCCTACTTATGAAAAAGAGGGGAGTGGAGGTTATAGGTATCACTCTTAGATTTCATACAGAGTCTTGTGATACGGAAGATCTAAGGGTTTGCTGTTCTCCACAAGATGTAAAGGATGCAGCAAGGATTTCCCAGTACCTTGGCATACCCCATATGACCTTGTCTTGGGAGAAGGTCTTTGAAGATAGGGTTATAAACTATTTTCTTAAAGAATCTTTGCTTGGAAAGACGCCAAATCCTTGCACGGTATGCAATAGAGAGGTAAAAACAGGTTTTTTGGCGGAGTACCTAAACAAGGTGGCTTTGGTGGATAAGCTGGCCACAGGTCATTATGCCAAATTGGTAGAGCACAAGGGAGAAAGACTCATAGGTAAGGCAAAGGATCTAAAAAGGGATCAATCTTACTTTCTAAGCCTTGTTAAAAGGGAACATCTATCCCTTTTGGAGTTTCCCTTGGGTGATCTAACCAAAGAAGAGGTAAGGAAGATAGCAAAGGAAGAGGGTTTGCCCGTTTGGGATAAGAGGGATTCTCAGGATGTTTGTTTTTTGATGGGGAAAGAGCCGGGTAAGTTTATAGAGGAAAGGGTAGGTAAAAGGGAAGGTTTTTTCTACTTTGAGGGCAAGCCTGTAGGAAAGCATAGAGGCTTTTTCCATTACACCATAGGACAAAGAAGAGGGCTTGGTGTTTCTTTGGGCTTTCCCATCTATGTGTGTGGTGTGGATCCAAAGGAAAACGCCGTTTATCTGTGCAGAGAGGAGAATTTATACAGAGATTGGCTTTTGTTGGAAGATATCAATTTCCACCTTGAGCTAAGTAAATGGGAAAAAGCAAAGGCTCAAATAAGATATAGAAGCCAAGAAATATATGTAAAAGACATAGAAAAAAGGCAAGAGGATTATGTTGTAAGCCTTGAAAAGCCTGTGAGGGGCATAACACCTGGTCAAGTCTGTGCCTTTTATGAAGGTGATATATTATTGGGTGGTGGAGTAATCAAGGGATGATAGTTTATGGGAAAAATCCTGTGGTAGAAGCCCTTAGGGCTGGCAGGTCGGTGGAGAAGGTGCTTGTGGCTCATGATTCCCATCCCCCTTATCAGGTTTTAAAACTTTGTAAGGAAAGGAGTATAAAGATACAAAAGGTACCAAGACAAAGGATAGAAGAGCTTGCAGGCACGAAGAAAACCCAAGGAATCCTTGCCATACTTAGCCCAATAGAGTACGTGGATGCCTATACTCTTTTTAAAAAAACCATAGAAAAGGGCTCCTTTTTTCTTGTTTTGGACCATATAACAGACCCCCAAAATGTGGGGAATCTCCTTAGAACCTGTGAAGTACTTGGTGGCGTGGGCGCCCTTATGCCGAAGGATAGGTCCTGTCCCATTAACGAGACAGTGGTAAAGGCTTCTGCAGGGGCGGTTTTTTACCTTATGTTAGCAAAGGTAAGCAGTCTTTCAAAAAGTTTAAGGAGTTTTAAAGAGATGGGTGGCTGGGTGGTTGTGGTGGAAAGGGGTGGGAAGGATATTAGAGAGTTTGAGTTTCCAAAGGGGTGTGCCCTTGTACTCGGCTCGGAAGGAGAAGGTGTTTCAAAAAGCCTTTTGGAAATAGCCGACTTTGTGGTCTCTATTCCCATGTTTGGTAAAATAAACTCCCTAAACGTTTCTTCCGCAGGCGCCATTGCCATGTGGCAATTGAGGCTAAAATAATAAAAGATGGGCAAAATAACTATATGCTCTAAGCTCATTTTCTTTAACAACAAAGACTTAGCCCTACTAAAAGACCTCATGAAAAGATGGTCATCTGCCGATTGGAAAACTAAAGAAAAGACATATTAACGGAGAACCTTACAAGATGAAAGGGGTTTTTTTCATCCGGCACATAGTTTAATTTTAAAATACTTCCTCTATATACCTTTCTGCCTCAATGGCTGCAATGCAACCCTCTCCCACCGCAACGGCTACTTGCCCTGTGGCACCACTTCTACAATCCCCAGCGGCAAAAACGCCTTCCATAGAGGTTTTCATCCTTTCGTCGGTAATTATATATCCCTTATCGTCAAGTTTAATACTACCTTTAAGAAAGCTCGTGTTGGGCTCAAGCCCTATGAATATAAAGACCCCTTCTACGGATAATTCTGATAAGCTCCCATTTTTGGTATCCCTAAGGGTCAATTTCTCAACAAAATCACCACCTTTTATTTCCTCCACCACCTTGTTGGGAATAAACTCTATCTTGGGGTTGGAAAAGACCTTTTCCTGTAGATGCTTTTGTGCCCTAAGCTGGTCCCTTCTGTGGATGAGATAAACCTTACTGGCAAACCTTGTAAGGAAAAGGCTCTCTTGAGTGGCAGAATCTCCACCACCAACCACCGCTATGGGCACACCTTCGAAAAGGGCACCGTCGCAGGTAGCACAGTAGGAAACCCCTCTGTTTAAAAACCCTTCTTCCCCAGGTACTCCAAGCCTTCTGGGATTTGAGCCAACGGTAAGTATAACCGTTTTACTCCTTACAAGCCCTCCCGTTCTCAGATGTACAAAGATCTCTTTACCCTCCCTTTCTATCTTTGAAACTTCCTTCCTAACTATATGAAGTCCAAACCTCTCTGCCTGCCCTTTGAACTTTTGGGTAAGCTCTTTACCGCTTATACCTTCAGGAAAACCCGGATAGTTCTCCACAAGGTCTGTGATGGCTATTTGACCACCCAAAGCCCCCTTTTCAAAAAGAATTGTGTTTAGTTTTGCCCTTGCGCAATAAAGACCAGCGGTTAATCCCGCTGGACCGCCACCTACTATTATGGTATCGTAAAGGATATCCTCAGAAAGTTCCACCATTCTTTATAGGTGGACGTTTATCATCTGCCTTATTGCTTCCTTAGGCTGGACGCCTATGCGTGTATCCACCACTTCACCCTTTTTAAAGAGCATTATAGTGGGTATAGCCCTTATTCCGTATCTCATGGCTATGTTGGGGTTTTCATCGGTGTTGAGCTTTCCCACTTTGATCGCATCACCCATCTCCATGGCAATTTCCTCAATTATGGGGGCTATTATCCTACAGGGACCGCACCAAGGAGCCCAGAAATCCACCAACACTGGTTTATCAGAGTTCATAACCTCCGCCTGCCAGTTGCTCTCTGTAAGCACTATCACACTTCCTGCCATACTATGCCTCCTTACTTAGGATTTTGTAAATTTCTACTACCCTTTCGTCCTTGATATAATAACACACTATAGATCCATCCCTTTTACAGCCAAGTATTCCCTTACTTCTAAGAACGCCAAGATGTTGGGAGACGTTTGGCTGAGAAGTTTGGAGTAGTTCGCTTAGGTTCTTAACGCACTGCTTGCCTTCAATAAGGACAGATATTATCCTAAGCCTGATGGGATGGGCAAGGGCTTTTAAAAACTCCGCCCACTCCTCCAACCTTTCCTCGCTTATGGCTTCTGCCTGCATAGGTCACCTCACTTGCTTATATTATATCATGCTAATATGGATAAATTACAACTTTATAGAAAAAGATCTATGCACATGTACTATGCCTTTTTAGCTTCTATCACTCTTATATTTTTGGCGTGCCTGCCCCTTTACCCCTACTTTAAGATCCCCCTTCACCCAAACCTTTTTTATTCTATGCTAATCTTTGTGGCTCTTTTGGGAATTGTATGCATACCCACCGTTTACCTTCTAAAGAAAAGACTCTTTCCAGTGGACTCTTCCAAGGATATCTATTGGAGCTATTCCGCCACCCGCAGGTATTTTTGGCTCTACTTTCTTTCTTCCCTTCCCTTTGCTTTTTCCCTCCTTTTCTTTGTTGTCTTTGCTCCCCTTTTGCCCCTATTTCTTGGCTATTTCCTAAGCCTTTGTGGTTTAATATTAATAAGACCAAGAGAGGAGGATGTGATATGACAAGAGAAGAAGCCATACAAAAACTCCTTCAAGAAAATAAGGAATTCAGACACCATTATGAAAAGCACCATGAACTGGATGTAAAGGTTGATAAATTAGAAAAGCACCATCCCATGACCCACGAGCTTGAGATGGAGATTGAAACCCTAAAGAGAGAAAGGTTATACCATAAGGATATGATGGAGAAGATTATAAGCGAGTACATGAAAAGTCAGCAATGAAAAGCCACACGGCATACCTTACCTTTCAAACCTCAAAAAGAAGGGACTTAATAAGGATCACAGAAGAGGTAAAAAGGATAGTGCAAGAATCGGGCATTCAGGAAGGGCTTTGTCTTGTATCTTCCATGCATCTTACAGCTTCTGTGATAATTCAAGACGATGAGGAGGGGCTTCACCAAGATATATGGGAATGGCTTGAAAAACTCGCCCCCTTTAAAGAAAACTACAGGCACCATAGGACGGGTGAGGACAACGGAGATGCCCATCTAAAGAATTTATTAACTCACCTGCAGGTGGTTATACCTATCACCAAGGGGAAGTTGGATTTGGGACCTTGGCAAGAGATCTTCTATGCAGAGTTTGATGGACAAAGAAGTAAAAGGGTCGTGGTTAAGGTGGTAGGTATCTAAGGGCTTCTTCTCTTTCTTTACACTTTTTGCACATGCCGCAGGCAAGGATCTTATTCTTAACCCTTTTGGGGTTTATACAGGAAAAGGTCCTTTCAAGGGGAACACCTTTGGAAAACCTTTTTATAACTTCATGCTTTTCCATGCCCATAAAGGGTGTATGTATCTCCATCTTAATAAGACTCTGAAGGGTTTGCATGTATTGAAGGTTGTTGTCGTAAAAGGGATAAAGCCCCAAGCTACCTATGGCTATGTGTTTTATACCTTTAAGGTAGGCATAGTTGCCCGCACAGGTTATTAAGCTTAGGTTTCTAAGAGGTATGAAAATATCCTGGCTATGCTTCCTGTCTTTTATCCTTTCTGGGTTTGGAAGGCTAAGGATCCTAAGGGGCATAAGGTTTTTGAATTTCCTCTTTGTAAAAGACCATAGCTCCTTTGCCTTTTGTATCTCGTAAACCTCCCAGCCATAGCCCGCCCTTACATATAGGGTATAAACAAGCCACTCTTCCTTTAAATACAGGTACAAAAGGCACGTACTTTCCACGCCCCCGCTGAAAAGCACCAAGATTTTACGTGCATTCTCCTGCAACATGTCTTCCACTATCAAGAAATAGTATCTCCCCCGTCATGCTTTCCACTTCAAGGAGATACTCTGTTAGCTTGATAACATCCTTCAAGGATACAGCCCTTTTAAGGGGTGTTCTGTTTATGTACTCTTGCCACTTTTCTTCGGAAAAGTCTGGGGGCTTTACAGTTGGACCAAGGGCTATGGCATTTACCAATATCTCTGGCGCAAGCTCTTTTGCCATCACCTTTACCGCCGTGTGAAGGGCGCCCTTTGCCAAAAAGTAAGCAGAATAATTCCTGTAGGGTGTAGTGTTGGTAGCCCAATCTCCAAAGGCTATTATTCTTCCCTTTATGTCTGTGGAGTTTTTTAGCATTACGGGTTTTAACTCCTTACACATTACTAAAAAGGCTTGGGCTATGGGCTTAAAGTGATGTTCTATATCTTCCTCCCTTACACTTTCAAGGGGAGTTGCCTCATAGGGGCTTGCAAGATGGATAAAAGCATCCACTCCACCCATTTCCTCCGATAGATTCCTTACACATCTTTGGGCATCTTCCCAAAGGCTCAAATCTCCCTTTTGGGCAAAGACCCTATCTCCAAACTCCTCCAGAAGTTTTCGGTAGATTTCTTGGGAGGTTTTATACACAACGCCCACAAGCCACCCTTTACTTAAAAGGCTTTTTGCTATCTCATAGCCTACTCTGCGGACTCCTGTGATCATTGCCCTTTTCATAGGTTAAAAATCTAAGTCAAGCTCTTCTTCGGAAAAGTCTTCTATATCGGGCTCGTAGCTTTCTACAGTGCTTACAGCACCTGTCATCAAGGGCTTAAAGCCTGCAGTATCCTTTAAAAAGGCTACCTTTACAATTCCCGTTGGTCCCTGTCTTTGTTTTGCCACTATTATCTCCGCTATGCCCTGTTCCTCTGGAGAAGGGTTCTTTTTGTAGTATTCGGGTCTGTGGATAAAGAGGATCAGGTCTGCGTCCTGTTCTATCTGCCCGCTTTCTCTCAGATCCGCAAGCTGTGGTCTTTTGTCTGATCTGTGTTCCACCTGTCTTGAAAGCTGGGCAAGGCTAATTACTGGAATAGATAGCTCTTTGGCTAAGGCCTTTAGGTTCCTTGATATCTCCGCCACCTCCTCCTGACGAGAGGACCTCCTCGTGGGTGGCCTGAGAAGCTGCAGGTAATCCACAAAAACCACCTCCACATCCTTTTCCTTTTTGAGCTTTCTTGTTTTTACCCTTATATCCGTAGTAGAAAGGTTGGGAGTATCGTCAATGTATATCTCACATCTTGTAAGGTCAAGAGCGCTTGATATAAGTTTCTTCATGTCCTCTTCATTTAAAAAGCCCCTTCTTATATTCTGTAAGGGAACACCCGACAGCATAGAGAGTGCTCTCATCACAAGCTGTTCCTTGCTCATCTCAAGGGAATAGATAGCCACGGGCACCTTCTCCACCAAAGCCATATAAAGAGCCATGGAAAGCATAAAACTACTTTTCCCCATTCCAGGTCTTGCAGCCACTATGATAAGGTCTGAAGGATGAAAGCCCGTGGTCAGTGTATCAAGCTCCAAAAAGCCTGTAGCTTTTCCTGTAATGAGTTTTTCTTGCCTTCGGTACCTTTCTACGGTATCTATTACCACCTTTGCCACATCCCTTATATGCCAGTATTGGCTTATTATTTGCTTTTCCGATATCTCTATTAGCTTTGTATTCAAAAACTCAAGAAGGTTTGTAAGGTCTGGCTCTTCCTTTATACCCCTTAGCACCCTAAGGGACATATCCATAAGTTGCCTAAGACCTGATTTTTCCTTTACGTTTCTTATGGCTTCCTCAAGAAGGTTCCCCGTTGCCGCCTCATCCACAAGGGAATAGATAAGGGATAGGTCTATTTTGTCCTTTAGCCCCCTTTTTTCTATGTACTCCTTTAGGACTATATCATCCCAGTCTTTCCCTTTGTCTTCCCAAACTTTGTAGAGCAAGGAAAAAAGAATTCTATGGGTTTCAAAGTAAAAATCTTCTTCCCTTAGGTGTTCAAGTACTGTGGACATAGTCTCGGGGTCTGCTATAATAGCTCCCAAGATAGCCCTTTCTGCCAGCTCATCGTAGGGAGGTTCAAGGTCGGGTAGCATTGTTATAAATCTATACCTTATCTTCTATGTAGGCAGTTATCTCAAGTTCAATTAGGGCGCCAAGTGGAAGGTTGCTAACTTCAACTGTAGTCCTTGCAGGCTTTACCTTTACCTCTTTGAGATATTCTTCGTATAATCTGTTAAAGTCTCCAAAGAGACTAAGGTCTTTTAGATAAACCACCACCCTTACTATGTTTCCTTTGCCGGCGCCTGCGGATTTTAGGACGGCTTCTATGTTTTGAAAGACCTGTTTTACCTGTTGTTCAAAGCTTTCTTTCAGCTTTCCCGTAGGGGGGTCTATACCTATCTGCCCCGATAGAAAAAGAAAGTTTCCCACCTTGACCCCTTGGGAGTAGGGTCCTATGGGCTTTGGAGCTTCTTGAGTAAATAGGGGTATCATAGGCTTAATATTTTATACCATCCGCACGCATAATAAGAAATCTCCCACTATCCCTATGTTATAATAAGGGCAAAAGGAGAGAGTAAATGGATTCCTTAGCTTTGTGGTTTGTTGTGTTTTTGAGCCTAATAGTTGTAAGCCTTATCTTAGCATACAACAATCTGGTTTCTAAAAGGAACGAGATAGAGAATGTTCTTTCAAGCCTTGATGCCCTTTTAAAGAAAAGGTACGACCTTATACCCAACTTGGTAGCCACGGTAAAGGAATATATGAAGTACGAGAAAAACCTTTTAAACCAACTTACAGAGTTAAGAGCGAAAGCCATCACACAAAGCTTATCCTTGCAAGAAAGGGAAAGTATAGACAGGGAGATAAGCGGTCTTTTGAAAAACATAATATTTGTGGCGGAAAACTACCCCGATTTAAAGGCAAGCAATAATTTCTTACAGCTACAACAGGCTTTAAACGAAGTGGAGGAGCAGATATCCGCAGGCAGGCGTGCCCTTGCGGCGGTTATAACCGAGTACAACACTGCCATCCAAAGCATACCCTATAACCTTATAGCCAATCTTCTTGGCTTTAAGCCCGTGGAATGGTACCGCATAGGGGAAGAGGAAAGACAAAGGCCCAACATAAAAGAGCTTTTCAAAGAATAAGATGAAAAGCTTTGAAGACTTATACAGGGAGGAGCTAAAGCCCTTAGCCGATGTTTTTGAAGAAAAAAGGCGAAATCTTTTCTTTGGTTTTTTTGTTTTTCTTTTACTTTTGCCCCTTGTTTATTTTGTTGCCCTTAGATATATTCCAGAGTATGCCCTTTTAGTGCCCCCTTTAGGCTTGCTTTTTTCTTTCTCCTTTATCAGCTTTGCCTTTGATAGACTTCGCAGAGGGTTTAAAAACCAAGTTATGGAGAAGCTGGTTAAGTTTATTGACCCCTCCTTGGAGTATTATCCCGAGAAGTTCCTTCCCTACAGCCTCTACGAAAAAAGCCTTCTATTCCCAGAGAATATACATAAATACAAGGGAAGCGACCTCGTGGAGGGTAAAGTGGGCTTGACTTCTATGGCTTTTAGCTATGTGCATTCTCAAAGAAAGGAAAGGCACACCTACATAGATATGCAAGGTAGGTTAAAAACCGAGACCCGTTGGGTGACGGTTTTTCAAGGCATCTTGTTTATGGCAGATTTCAACAAAAGTTTTAAAAGTAAAGTCTTGGTAATGCCAAACTCTGCAAGGATTGGATCGAAGTTAAAACACATGAAGATGGATTTCCCAGAGTTTGAAAAGCTCTTTGACGTTTATGGCGAAGACCAGATAGAGACAAGGTACATACTTTCCACAAGCTTGATGGAGAGGATAACAAGAATGTGGCAAAAGCTAAAGGAAGAGGGAGCCAGTAGTATGAGTTTGTCCTTCGTAGATTCCCATCTTTTTATAGCCATAAGCCTTGGTTCCTCCTTTTTAAAAATTCCCATCCTTAGAAAAGTTAGTTATGAGCATCTTTTAGATTACTACGAGGATATAAAACTAATCTACGATATTGTGGAGGAATTGAACCTTAACACAAGGATATGGAGCAAGCCCTAATCAAAGGAAAAGGGCAAAAAACAAAGAGGGCATAAGGTCTAAAAGCTTTACCTCCTTTAGTATGCCAAAGATCCTAAGAGATGTCAAAAACATCAATCCACCGCCGATAAAAAGGGCGTTGGATAAAGAGCTTTCCGAGAGAAAATCTCCATAAAGGTAGGCCAAAAGGGTTATAGACCCTTGAAAGACAAGCACATAGAGGGAAGAAAAGATAACACCCCTTCCAAGGGAAGAGGCAAGGATAATTGAAGAGAAACCATCCATGAAAGCCTTTGATAAGATCAAAGCGCTATCACCCCTTGTTCCCTCAAGGATACAGCCCATCAAGGTCATGGGACCAACCGTAAAAAGCAAAGAAGCAGAGATAAAGCCCCTTGTAAAATGGGAGGAACCTTCACCAAAGCCTTCTATTCTATCCTCCAACCTAAGCAAACTCCCAAAAAGAACTCCAAAGATTACCAGAAAAAACACCTTTAAAAGCTCCGGCTTGTTTTCTGAAATAAGCCTTACTCCCAACATCAAGGTAAAAAGTCCTATGCCCCAAAGAATGGAAGTTTTTATTCTTTCTGATATATGCTTGGATAATAAAAGACCCAAAGAACCGCCCGCCAACACCAAAAGGGCATTAACAAGACTACCAAAGCCCGGAAACATCAACCACTATTGTTCTGTTGGGCTTGGGAAAGCACCTCTTGGAATATATTGAATAAAAACTCGCACCTGTCCTTGGGTGTATAGCTGTTTAATACCCTTTCCTTTGCTTTAAGCCCCATCTCCCTTGCTTCCTGCGAGTTTTCCAAGTAATAAAGAAGCTTTTCCTCTAAATCCGCCCTGTCTAAGGGAAGGTAGGTAATGATCTCCGAACCGGGATTGAAAAAGCTTGGCAAGGTTGCTCTGTAATCTATAAAAGGTGCGCTTTCCATGTAGGCAACTTCAATGGGTAAAAAGCCCAAGCCCGTAGGGATGGAATAGGGATAGCTCAAGATGGTCAGATAGGACCTTCCTATGATTTGCAAAGCTTCATACCAGCTTTCTGTTTCTATGTGTTCATGGGACTCCTTTGGTTCGCCCTCATAGGCTCCCAGTACCCTTAGGTTTATACCCTCAAGGAAGCTCAAAAGGTACCATCTTTTCCTCGCAGTGGCATAGAAGCCAATATCGTTTAGCAGCTTTAGATATCCCTGTGGATCCTCCTGACGCCATTTATTCAGCTCCTCTTGAAAGCTTGGATTAAACATGGAAAGTATGTACTCGCTGGCATAAAAGATATGAGCTTCTGGATTTCTAAAAAGAAACTCACCCACCTCAAAAAAGAAGGGTATAAGGTTTTCCTTTATGTTCTGTGTAAGGCGGTTGGCAAGGATATTGGGGTCTACTACAGGACCTATAAAAACCGCCTCTATATCCTTCTCCTTTGGAGGTTCTACCATGCTATCTGGGTCTATGAAAGGTATCATATACAAGGTACTTCTCTCATGTCCGAGGAATCTTAGACTATCTGTGTACTTAAGATCCATCACAATTGGAAGAAAGTTGTTGGAGTCTTTTATGTCAAGAAGGGGCTGGAAGTTCATTAAAGGGTCTTCGGTAAAAAGGCTAACATGTACAAAGCCAAAGGCATCAAAGATGGGTACTTTTTGACCATCTTTTTCTCCAAAGATCAAACAGCTACCATCTAAATCAATAACAAAGAGGGGTGAAAAGTCCAAAAGCTCCTTGACCCTCTCTTGAAGGTCCCCTTCGTATATGTCCAACTCCATCACTTCCACACCCTTTTCTCTAAGGCAACTGGCTAAGGCAAATATGTGCCTACGTGTTCCACCCTCTTGTCCATGCTTTAGGAAGGCTACTCTCATAGTTTAAAAATCATAACACAGATTGTGTGAGAAATCTCCTTTTGCAGGGGCGTTTTTGTTCTTGGCGTGCTGTTGTATATAACATAATGCATATAATTCCTCATTCGGCTTATTTTATACGCCGGGTGAAAATTTTATGTAGGGGAACCTCACGAACTGTCCGAGGCGCATATCCATATGCCCTCACAAAAAATAACCGGGCGATCCATGAATAACCTTTACAAAAGGTAAGGTCCTTCCCCAGAGTTTATCTGGTATAATTTATAAGCTATGCTTGCTTTTACAGAAGAACAAATAAAGCGCTATGCAAGGCATATAATCCTGCCAGAGGTTGGCGGAAAAGGGCAGGAAAAACTACTCCAATCTAAGGTTTTGGTTATTGGCGCAGGTGGGCTTGGCTCCCCCGCCATCTATTACCTTGCCGCAGCAGGTGTTGGCACCATAGGAATAGTGGATTTTGACGTGGTAGATTTTTCAAACCTCCAAAGGCAGATCCTTCACAACACGGAAAGGGTAGGGGTTCCCAAGGTGGAATCCGCCCGCATGACGGTGGAAAAGCTAAATCCCGATGTGAAGGTAATAACCTACAACACTATGATAAACAAGTCCAACGTGATAGATATTATAAGGGATTACGATATTATCCTTGATGGTACCGACAACTTCCCCACAAGGTTCCTTATAAACGATGCCTGTTATTTCCTTGGAAAGCCCTTGGTATCTGCTGCTATGTTAAGGTTTGAGGGTCAAATATCTGTATTTGACCATAGAGATAAGGAAAATTCTCCTTGTTATAGATGTCTCTACCCAGAGCCACCACCACCCGGCTTGATTCCTTCCTGTCAAGAAGCTGGTATCCTTGGGTCCATAGGTGGTATTATGGGCTGTATTCAGGCAACGGAAGCTATAAAGCTTTTACTCGGTATAGGAGAGCCCCTTATTGGAAAGCTTCTTATAATGGATGCCCTCTCTATGGATTTTAGGAAAGTAAAGCTTCGCAAAGATCCCAACTGTCCCCTCTGCGGTAAAGAGCCAACCATCAAAGAACTTGTAGAATACCAACAGGTATGCGATGCCCATTTTTAGGAGCTTATCGTGGAGCTTATAGGCATAGAGGATTTTCTAAGGCTTGATATAAGGTTGGTAAAGATATTGTCCGCAGAAAGGGTGGAGGGTTCTGAGAAGCTTTTAAAACTAAGGGTGTCTTTGGGAGACGAGGAAAGAACCCTAATGGCGGGCATAGCCAAGTTTTATAGCCCAGAGGACCTTGTGGGTAAAAAGGTGCTTATGTTGGCAAACCTAAAGCCAAGGAAGATATTTGGCGTTGAATCTCAGGGAATGATCCTTGCCCTCTCCGACGGAGAAAACTTATCCCTTATTGTACCCGATAGAGATGTAAAGGAAGGAGCAAAAGCGAGCTAATCTTCCAATAGTTCCTCTGGGAAAGGGTCAAAGTACCTTTGCCTTAAAAGGTACTCCTCTCCATGTCTATAGGCTATATTTCTTAGAATTTCCACCACCAACTTATGGTTTGTGCGCCCATGTTTTACCTTCTGGATCAAGGATAAAAGGTGCCTTTTCTCCATAGAATTTAGCCTTCTGCTTAGGTGTCCTAATATGTGTAAAAGGGTGTTGGTGTGCTTTGATGAAGAGGGCATTTTATGAAAGGCTCTATGAAAAACCTCTTCATAAGCTTTTAATGTATTTTCTGGATCCTTCCCTACTTTAGCCACTATTTGACCCAATTCCTTTAAAGCCTTTTGATTGTAAGTCATGAGAAGGTACTTATAGGCGCTTTGAAACTCTACTAAAACCTTTGGTGAAAAGTTCTTTTTTAAATGTCTAAGCTCTGCAAAGGCGTAGACCCTTGTTAGAAAATGCTCCCTTATTTTACTGTCCCTTAGCCTCCCTTCGTCTTCTATGGGTATATGAGGTAGCCTTTCCTTTACAGCCTGAGCAAAAAAACCATAAGTTCTTCCCACAACCTTGTTTTCAACGTAAAGCTTTGTGGTACCAACACCACAAGAAGGAGATTTACTTTTCAGAAGAAATCCATCCACCTCTTCTAAGTTTGAAAGGAAGTTAACGGAGAAGTTTTCCATTAGGGGGGTGATATCCTTGCCCGTTTCCGGTTGAAGAAGTCTCTTGTCTTTTCCTTCTTTTACCACTATTATCCTTTGTCTTGGTGTTCCAAGGTCCATATCTACTTCCGGGCATACGGTTACGAAGTCTACGTATCTTTTTAACTTTTCTACGAAGGGATTTATAATGATGCCTCCATCGTATCGAACCCTTTCAAAGAAACATCTGCTAAGGACAAGCTTTGGCCTTGGAAAGGTGTTCATTATTTTTAATATAAATCCTTTTGGTGGAGGCGGCGGGAATCGAACCCGCGTCCGAGAACTTTCGGAACCCAGAGCCTCTACAGGCTTAGCCGGTGTTTTTTCAACCCTGTGGCTGTCCACCGGCAAACTCCACAGGGTGGGCAGGGATCCAACTTCGGCTTGGTCCATCCCTGCCAAAGAAACCAAGCCTACTTCCCTGTCTCTGAACCCTTTCCCACAGCCCAGGGATCAAGCCATGGGAGAGCCGCTGCCTTTAATTAGGCAGCGAGAGCGAGTTCCCTTTCGGGAAGTGTTTTAGCTGGCTCTTTAGGTTGCCACCCTGCCTGCAACCCTGTCCTACAATCCCCGTCGAACCCATTCGCCCCCTAAGGGAACCTTACTTATATTTATGATAAAACTAAAAGGTAGATTGTCAAGGTTAAGGAGGGGTGTGGTAAAACACGGGCTATTTTGAAACACCCTGAAGAGTGGTATAATAAAAAAAGGTCCTTGTAAGCTTTGTGAGGTACAAGAAAATTTTAAAGGAGGTATAAACATGCAGTTTTTCCTTGATACGGGGATGGTAGATGAGATAAGGCAAGCCCTTGATTGGGGTATATTGGACGGAGTTACCACAAACCCAAGCCTGATAGCAAAAACAGGAAGGCCCTTTATGGAGGTGGTAGAAGAGATATTAAAGCTCGTGGATGGGCCTGTAAGCCTTGAGACAGTATCAAGGGACGCAAAGGGTATGGTGGAAGAAGGGAAAAGACTTGCGGAGCTTGGTGATAATGTGGTTGTAAAGATCCCCATGACTCCAGAGGGTATAAAGGCAGTTCAAGAGCTTGAATCGGAGGGAATCCCTACCAACGTAACCCTTGCATTCTCTCCAAGCCAAGCCCTTATAGCGGGCAAGGCTGGAGCTAGTTATGTTTCCCCCTTTATAGGGAGGATAGACGACGTCTCTGGCGACGGTATGAAGCTGATAAGGGATGTTGTGCAGATCTTCAACAACTACCAAATTGACACGCAAATTATAGTAGCCAGCGTAAGGCATCCCATGCATGTGGTAGAAGCAGCCCTTATTGGAGCAGATATATGCACCATGCCCTTTGAAGTGATGAAAAAGCTGTTTCACCATCCCCTTACCGATAAGGGTATAGAGCTCTTTCTAAAAGACTGGGAAAAGGTGCCCGGCAGGCCCTTTTAAAGCCTGCCCCCAGTAAGTATTCTAAGAAGGTCGTTTATGATGACAAAGCTGGCAAGGGCTATTATGATGGCGTAGCCTGCCTTTACCCAAGCCTCTTTAAACTTGGGGGATAAGGGCTTTCTCCTTATAGATTCTATTAGGAAAAGGAGTATTAGACCACCATCAAGCACGGGCAAAGGTATAAGGTTAAATATGGCAAGCTGTACCGATATAAAAGCCATCATACCAATAAAGGGTAAAACACCCTGTTGGGCTGATTCTCCTGCAAGCTGAGCTATGGCTATGGGGCCTCCAAGAGTTTTCACAGAGATCCCGCCCGTTATAAGTTGCCATATAGCTTTTAAAGATAGAAGGCTAAGGTCGTAGGTTTTTTCCACACCCTCCAGAAAAGCTTGGCTTAGAGTTTTTTCATCCTTTATCCTTTCCACGTGGGGACCTATACCCAATAGGGGCAAGCCAGTCTTCTGGTCTATCTTTGGTATAAGGGTCTTATCCTCTACCTTGCCACCCCTCTCTATGGTTAGGATTATAGCATCACCTTTGGATTTTCTTATCTCACCCACCAGTTGGTACCAACCCTTTACCTCTTTTCCGTTTATCCTAAGAATTCTATCCCCCTGGCTTATACCTACCTGATAGGCGGGGCTGTCCTTTGCCACATAGCCAACCACTGCTGACAAGATGGGCTCTGCGCCAAAGCCATTGACTTTTGAAAGGCTTTCTTTTATCTGAAGAGTTAAAATTTTCCCATCCCTTAGAACTTCAAGCTTCCATTCCTTACTTAAAAGTCCCTTGCGGACTATATCATCCACATCCTTCCAACTTTCCACCCTTTTAGAGTTAATACTCAAAATAAGGTCTCCTTCTTTTATGCCAAGCTTTTGGGAGAGACTTCCTTCTACCACATAACCCACTACAGGCTTTTCATAAAGATATTTTGGGACCTGCTTGTTTATGCTAAATACAAAGGTAAAGAGTAAAACCGCCAGTATAAAGTTAAACAAAGGACCGCCAAAGGCTATTAACATCTTTTGCCAATTAGGCTTAGAAGAGAAAGACCTAAGGTCTTTTATCTCCTCCTCCTCTCCGTACAGCTTTACAAAACCTCCCAAAGGCAATGCAGACAGTCTGTATTCCGTTTCTCCAAGCTTTTTACCAAAAATTACAGGACCAAAGCCTATGGAAAAGATCTCTACCTTAACACCAAAGAGTTTAGCCATAAGAAAATGTCCAAGTTCATGAAACCAGACGAGAACGCCGATCAAGATTAAAAAAGCTATCACGTATTCCATTCTTTTAATCCTCCTTCAAAACCTTTACTATTACCTTCCTTTCCCTTGGACCGTCAAAGTCCGCCAAGAAAATAGCCTCCCATGTACCAAGGGCTAAATCTCCATTTTCTATGGGAACTATTCTTGAGTTTCCTATTAGGGCGCTCCTTATATGGGCTGCGGAGTTGCCCTCAGAATGGGCATAATTGTCCCTCCATGGGATAAGCTTTTCAACGGCATAGGCTATGTCCCTTATAACTTCTGGGTCTGCACCCTCGTTTATAAAAACACAGGCGGTTGTATGGGGCACATACACTAAACACAAACCCGACTTTATTCCAGAGTCCTTAACGATCTCTCTAACTTGGTTGGTGATATTTACAAAACTTGTATGCTTGGTGGTCCTTACCCTAATAACCGCCATATTACCTTATTTTAAATATACACCTTTCGCTCCCCTGGGCTTTGCAAGCTACTTCCTTTACACCTATCTTCTTCTCAAGCAATTCGCTTAAAAAGCCCTCAAAGAACCCTGCCATAGGCTCACACACAGGCTTTTTACTTTCTCCTACAGCCTCCACCAGTATAGAACCATCCACCCTTATCTCCATATTGTCAAGGTCGTACTCAAAGACATCCAAAAGCCTTGAAGATTCTGCTACAACGGTGAGTATATCAAGGGCTTCATCAAGCCTATCGGTATATATGCCATACCTTTCCTTGAGTATTTTGGCACCCTTCTTACCACCATACTCGGTCGCCTTTTTTATGACCTTATCTATTCCAAGTCTGTTAAGCTTGTACAGATCTCTATATCCATCTATAAGGGCTGCACGATGCACAAGCACCGATTCCCTTTCGATGGCTTCCGCCAAAGCTCTAAATTTATCCTTCAAATATTCCATCCTATACTCCTAAGCCTTCTTATACCCTCTTCAGAAATTTTATCATTGCTCCAAGCAGGCTCAAATACAAAGTTTATCACAACATCCTTCAAATTGGGGAAGTTTTTGAGTATATGATCCCTTATATGCTGGGCAAAAAAGCCCCTTGCGGGGCACGAGGGAACAGTTAAAGTCATATCTATATATGCTACATTATCCTTTACAAAAACGCCGTAAATTAGCCCCAGATTAACTATATCTATAGGTATCTCAGGATCTTTTATTTCCTTTAGCTTTTCCAAAAGCTCCAATTCTATCATTGATAATAAATATAAGCCTTTTTTGTGCCGAGTGAAAAGTTTATTCGCAATGGATGTACGCCCCTTTTTTATGATTATTTTCGGCGTTTGCTGATGAACCCTTTCGGTAATCATTGCTAAAAGGTGAAGGAGATATTATAATATAAACTTTATTAAGGAGAGCGTAGCTCAGTTGGTAGAGCAGTGGACTGTGGATCCACGGGTCGCGGGTTCGAGTCCCGTCGCTCTCCCCATGTTATAATCCTTTAGATGCTTGTAGAATGGTCTAATTTTATAGATAGGATAAGGGAATTCTTTAAGCAAAAAGGCTACCTTGAAGTACATACACCCATATTAAACCCATATCCTAACATAGACCTAAACGTAGAACCCATAGAGTTAAAGGTTGTTGAATGTGGTAAAGAAAAGACTATGTGGCTTCAAACTTCTCCAGAGTTTTCCATGAAAAAACTCCTATCCAGGTACAAAAGGGACATCTTTCAAATTGCAAAGGTCTTTAGAAATAAAGAATGCGGAAGGCTTAATAAAGTAGAATTTACAATGCTTGAATGGTACAAAGTAGGTGCGGATTACAAAGTGCTTATAGAGGGAATAGGAGAACTTCTATCCTACCTTGGAATATCCCAAGATTACACCATAACAAAGCTTGAACATGCCTTTGAGGAATATGCAGGTATTATCCTTTCAGAAGACGAAGAGATCTTTAAAAACAATCTCCTTGCCTATGGCTATGACTTTGATGACAAGGAAGACTGGGAAAGTCTATTTTTTAGGATCTACGTAGAGGTAGAAAGGCATTTGGGTAAAAACCGCCCCGAGTTTATAACCCACTTTCCCAAAAGGCTAAGCTCCTATGCAAAGATAAAGGAGGGCTACGCAGAAAGGTTTGAACTTTATATAAAGGGTATAGAGATAGCCAACGGCTGGACGGAGGAAGAAAACCAAGAAGAGATAAGGAAAAGGATGGAAGAGTATTCAAAGGATAGGAATTTGCCTATGGATGAGGATTTAATAAAAGCCTATGAAGATTTTCCTCCCTGTGCTGGCTGTTCCATAGGCTTAGAAAGGCTCTTTGCTGTGTATATGGGGCTTGAAAGCTTAGATGAGTTATACTTTAAATATGGCTTATAGATGTATGATAATAACCCTTGAGGGAAATGATAAGGAAATCACAGAAAGGCTTAATGAAGTTTTATCCACCATTGAAGAGGAGGGTGGTGAAGTCCTTGATGTGGAAACAAACTTGGTAAAGGAGCATGGTATAGATGGTCTTGTGGTGGTTTATACCATAAAGTACAGGTCTGGTAGAGAAGTTCCAGAGGAATGATAATAAAGGTTAGGGCAAAGCCAAGGTCAAAAAAGGAGTATGTGAAAGAGGTAGAGAAGGACTTCTACGAGGTTGCGGTTGGAGAAGCTCCCCAAGAGGGAAGGGCAAACGAAAGGATAATAGAGCTTCTTTCTTTGTATTTAAAAATTCCTAAGTATAGGATTCAGCTTCTAAGGGGGCATTCGGGTAAGCTAAAGCTTTTCAAGATTGATTAAAAGGTCAAAAGGACTTTCAAAGGTGTAGTCGGGTACCTCCTCTACCAGCTTAACATATCCCCATTTGGCAAGAGCTCTTTTAACCTTGGAGAGCCTACCTGCCTTCATATCTGCCTCTGTGTCTCCCACCATTAGGACTTCTTCGGGAGATAAGTTAAGCAATTTCAGGGATTCTAAAATTGGCAAAGGGGAAGGCTTTTTCTCTGGATAGGTATCTCCGCCAACCAACAGGGAAAAGTATTCCATAAGCCCAAGCTTTTCAAGGATAACCTTTGATAGTTCTTCCATCTTGTTGGTGATAACCGCCAATTTTATGCCTCTTTCTTTGCAAGCCTCCAAAAGCTCTAAAATTCCTTCAAAGGGCTTTGTGTATATTACGGGCTCTTTTAAATAGTAGCTTCTGAAAACCCTTAGGGATTCCTCCAATAGACCATCTGAAAAATACCCTTTTAAAAGCTCCCTTGCTCCACCGCCCACCATATACTTAGCATCTTCTATATCCACCTGCGGCAAGCCAAAGTTTTTGAGGGTTCTGTTAAGATGGATGCCTATATCTTTGTAAGAGTCTATCAAAGTACCATCAAGGTCAAAAAAGATAGCTTTCAAAGGCATTTTTGAGACCTAAGGTAGTCCATATAATTTTCTTCTTTATATCTTTCCTCTTTTACAAACCTTATACTGCAGGCAAGGGTTTTGGGTGGTTGATAACCTGGTAAATGTAAAACCACCTTGCCCTCCTTGTCGTAAAAGAAGACTTGCGGGAAGGAGCTCACCCTCAAGGACCTTGCCAATTCTTCCTCTGTACTTACATGCTCCTTGCCATTCATTAAGTACCTAACCTTAGCGTTGCTCTCGTAGAGAATACTAAAAACATCCATACCCTGTAGCTGTGTGGATATATCTTCCCTTTGCAGGTCTTTCCTTAGTTGCTTGCAATATATACAGCTTTCACTTTCCACTATAAGCATGGTGTGGTTGTGTTGGGGGATAAGGTCCTTTATTTCTGTGCTTTGTGTTCCACTTTGCTTTTTACAGCTTGCTAAAAAGAGTAGCGCTAAGAACAGAAAGGCTAACCTTCTCATGCTTTATAATTTTAAACCTGTATGGATATACTTCAATTCTTAATAATTTTCATCCTTGGCTCTATCCTTGGTAGTTTTTACAGCTTGCTTATATACCGCCTGCCAAGGGGGATGTCTGTAATATCTCCACCCTCCCATTGCACCGCCTGTGGAAAGCCTATAAGGTGGTATGACAACATTCCCATAATTTCATATATTTGGCTAAGGGGAAAGTGTAGATATTGCGGTAGTAAAATATCCATCCGCTACCCTTTGGTGGAAGCCTTTAGTGGCTTTCTTTTTGTTGTTTGCTTTCTAAAATTTAAAGAGCCCTTTATGGCTGTCTTGTTTTTTGTTTTCTTTTCAATACTTCTTGTGGCAAGCCTTATAGATTGGGATACTTTTACACTTCCCGATAGTCTCACCCTTGGTGGTTTTCTTTTGGGACTTTTAAGTAGCCTTTTCCGGCAAGACCTTGGACCTAAGGAGAGTTTATTATCCGCCTTGGTGGGGAGCGGGGTTTTCCTTCTTATATATCTCTATTACACAAAGATAAGGGGTATTGAGGGGCTTGGCTTTGGAGATATAAAGCTTATGGCCTTTATTGGCTCCGCCTTTGGTATGTGGGGTGTTTTGTATGCAGTGTTTTTGGGGTCTTTATTTGGACTACTCTATGCTTTTCCTCTGATTATAAAAAACCGCACCATGCAGTTTGCCCTTCCCTATGGACCCTTCCTATCCCTTGGTGCCTTTGTGGGAATATCGCTAAACCTTAAGGAATTTATCCTTTGAAGCCCAGTTAAAAAGCTCCTTATAAAGAAGAGAATCTATCCTTTTTGCTATGTGTCTTTCCTTTGGAGCTTCTTCCACTTCCACAAAATACAGACAGTTGGTAACACACTTGGAAACACAAGAGGGCAAGAGCCCCCTTTCAAGTCTTTTATAACAGTAATCACACTTTTCCACCTTCATGGTGTTTGGATTAAAGGCTATAGCTCCATAAGGGCAGGCTATTATGCAAGCCTTACAACCTATACACCTTAGCTCTTCCACATAGACTATATGGTCTTCTCTCTTTCTCATGGCGGATGTTGGACATGCATAGACACAGGGAGCGGGATCACAGTGAAAGCAGTTCATAGGCAAGAAAAAGGCATCTGCACCTTCTCCTATACCACCTACTCTATGCACCTTCATGGGCCTTATGCCAAAGTTTTCTATGCCCTTTTCTTGCTTGCAGGCAACTTCACAGGAAAGACAGCCTATACATCTATCAAGGTCTATTAACATAACAGATCTTTTCATAACTTAAAATTATAGATATGAAAATACGCCTAGTGAGAAATTCCCTTTCATCTGTAGCGCAGGCATCCTTGCCTGCGATAAAAGACAGGCTGGAAGCCTGAAATACCAGAATTTTAAATTTTTTGCGGCGGTCAATGAACTATCCCTACAAAGGATAATTCTTCACTCGGCGTATGCTTAAAATTATAGTTATGAAAGATTCTTTGGTGGGAATAATAATGGGGAGCCTTTCCGATTGGGAATGGTTAAAACCCGCCTATGAGGTTTTAAAGGACTTTGATGTGCCTTGTGAGGTAAAGGTAGTTTCCGCCCATCGTACTCCCGACTTGATGTACCAATATGCAAAAGGTGCAAGGGAGAGGGGTATAGAGGTTATAATAGCGGGAGCTGGAGGGTCTGCCCACCTTCCGGGAATGACTGCCAGCATGACCACCTTGCCCGTCATAGGTGTGCCCATACCCTCAAAACATCTATCGGGTGTGGATTCTTTGTACTCCATAGTCCAAATGCCCGCAGGAGTTCCAGTGGCAACGGTAGGCATAGGCAATGGTACCAACGCAGGCCTTTTGGCGGTAAGAATTCTTTCTCTAAAATACCCCCAGCTTGCCCAAAGGTTAAAGGACTATGAGGAGGAGCTAAAAAGAAAGGTGGAGAATATGAACGAAAAACTAAAAGAGGAGATATTTTAGTTATATATTAACCCAAGTTGCTACCTATGGGATAAAATAGCAAGCAAGAAACACTAACAGGGGGTTTGTAGCCATGGAAGAAATCAAAGTAATAGCC
>JBKBRK010000001.1:47793-54154 GCA_046292245.1 Aquificaceae bacterium | reverse complement strand
GCCTTGAAGAAGCCATTAAAAACTGCGGAAGGGTTATAAAGGAAACGGGCGCCAATGCGGTGAAGTTGGAAGGCGGTGAGGAAATAGCAGGGTTGGTCTATCGCTTGGTTAATATAGGTATTCCTGTGGTGGGGCACGTGGGCTTTACGCCTCAAAGCGTTAATGTGCTTGGTGGATACAGGGTAGTAGGAAAAGGCGAGGAAGCCCAGAGGGTTAAAAGGGATTTCAAGGCTTTGGAAGAGGCTGGAGCCTTTATGATAGTTTTGGAAAGCATGCCAAAGGATTTGGCAGAGGAGATAACGCAAGATTCTAAGGCTATAACCATAGGTATAGGAGCCGGTCCCCACTGCAATGGACAGGTACTTGTTTTCTATGATTTAGTAGGCCTTGTGGAAGATATAAAGCCCAAGTTTGTAAAAAGATACTTGGAGGGCGCCAAGCTCCTCAGAGAGGCTTTAAAAACCTTTAAAGAAGAAGTAGAAGGTGGTATATTCCCTTCAGAGGAAGAAAGTTATGGATGAGGCAAAGCTATTAGAGCTTTTGATAAGGCTTGGATACGTTAGCAAGGAGAACGCCTACAAGGCACAAAAGGAAAAGGAAAAGGACGAGGATATTGTTAGCACCTTATTAAGGTTGGGCTATATTGACGATGTAAAGCTTATGGATTTCTATCAAAAATATATGCCCAACAAACTCTGGAGAGGGGGATTGGAGGAAATAGACATACCCGACGGTATAAAAGAAAAACTGCAAGAGTCTTTACTGAAAAGGTATACCATTGCACCCTTGAAATACGAAGATGGAAGATTATACGTGCTTACTATAAATCCCTTTGACCAATCCGCTATAAATGAGCTCAAGTTTAAAACAAAGATAAACACAATTCTGCCTTATGTGGCTTCTAAAAAGGTTATAGAAGACATCCTTAATAAGCTCTATCCTACCGTTGATAAGATAGTAGAGAGCATGGGTATGGGTGAGGAGGTGGAGATAGAAAGCGAGCCTATGGAAAAACCCCTTGAATTTCTAACTGCGGAGGCAGAGGAAGGTCCTATAATCAAACTGGCAAACTTTCTCATAGCAGAGGCGGTAAGCTTGGGCGCTTCCGATATCCATATAGAACCCCAAGAGAAAAAACTTTTTGTGAGATATAGGGTTGATGGTGTTTTGAGGGTATACCATGAGTTTTCTGCAAAGATAAAGGATTCTGTGGTGGCTCGTTTTAAGATAATGTCAAACCTTGACATATCTGAAAAGAGAAGGCCTCAAGATGGAAGGATAAGGACAAGGTACAAGGGTAAAAAGATAGATTTAAGGGTCTCCACAGTGCCTACTGTTTATGGGGAGAAGGTGGTTATGAGAATACAAGAAGCGGAAAAGTATTTAAGCGTTAAGCTTGAAGACCTTGGCTTTGAGCCCGATGATCTGGAAAAGTTCCGCAAAGCCATATGGACTCCATGGGGGATGATATTGGTCACCGGTCCCACGGGTTCTGGTAAGACCACAACCCTTTATGCAGCCCTAATGGAAAGAAACAGCCCCGACGTAAACATAATGACCGCAGAAGACCCCGTTGAGGTTTCAATACCCGGATTAAACCAAGTGCAGGTAAATGAAAAGATAGGAGTTGATTTTGCCATGGTGCTCAGAGCCTTTCTGAGGCAAGACCCCGATATTATCCTCATAGGTGAGATAAGGGATAGGGAAACGGCGGAGATAGGTGTCAAGGCTTCTTTAACGGGGCACTTGGTCTTTTCCACACTGCATACCAACGATGCTCCCTCTTCCATTACAAGGCTTGTGGATATGGGAATAGAGCCCTTTTTGGTGGGTTCCTCTGTTATACTCATAGTGGCACAAAGGCTTTTAAGAAAACTCTGTCCAAGGTGTAAGCTTGTGGATGATACACCAAGGGAAGCCCTTGTAAGGCTGGATGTTTTAAAAGATGTAAATGAGAACATAGTTATCTTTAAAGCAAATCCTAAGGGCTGTGAGCATTGCAACGGCTCTGGTTATAAGGGCAGGACAGCGGTGCATGAGATACTTGAAGTGGATGAGGAGATAAGAAAGCTTATAGTAAAAGGGGCAACCGCTGAAGATATAAGAGAGCTTGCCCGCAAAAAGGGGATGAGAACTCTATATGAAGCTGGCATTTTAAAGGTTAGAAAGGGTATAACCTCCATGGCGGAGGTGGAAAGGGTCCTTGCCAAATAAGGAAAGGATGCCTATAATTAAAAGTTCTATGGAAGAAGTTAAGTACCACAAGGAATTGGATATAAGAGGGGATGTTTGCCCTTTTACCTTTGTAAAGAGCAAGCTTGCCCTTGAACAGATGGAAGTGGGAGAGGTCCTAAGGGTTATAGTGGATTATAAGCCCTCTGCGGAAAGCGTGCCAAAAAGCATGAAGGAAGAGGGTCAAGAGGTCTTGGGTGTAAATGAGATATCACAAGGCGTTTGGGAAATACTGGTGAGAAAGAAAAGATGAAGTTCCTTTTAATCATAACAAGCAACCCTTTTGCCAAAGATTACAGCACCATAACAAGGCTTGTGGAAGCACTCCTTAAAAGGGGAGAGGTTGCGCTGTTTTTTACAGGCAACGGAGCCTATTACACCATAAGACCAGAAACAAAGAGATTAAAAGAGATGGGAGCAAAACTTCTTTACTGTGCCCATTCTGCTCACCAAAGGGGTATAGAAAAGCCCTTAGAATTCTTTGAAAGCAGCTCCACCTATAACCTCTCAAGGTTTATACAGGAATACGACAAGGTGATAAACTTTAATTAGCATGAAGGTAGCGGTGATAATAAAGGGAGACCCCTTTTCTTGGAAATGTCATGAGGCTCTAAGGGTAGCTATGGCACTTGGCATAAGTGCAGAGGTAAGCCTTATCTTTATAAAGGATGGTGTGTATGCCCTCACCCGGTGGCATCCCGAAGAGCTTTACATTGAAGGTTTTGAAAGATTATTGGAAAACATGAGCTATGTAAATCTTAAAGCTTATGTTGAAGATACCTCCTTAGAAGAGAGGGCTTTAAACAAAGAGGATCTTTTGTGTGAGGTGGAGATAATAAGCTTAGAGGATATTAAGAAGAAGATAAAGGGAGCGGAGGCTGTACTGGTATGGTAAAAACCTTGTGGCTGGTGAGGAAGCTTGGAGATTTTAGCTCTGACTTGGTGGATGATGAAGATATAGTTATCCTTATTCAAGACGGTGTTCTGCGCTTTCCCACCAAAAAAAACTGGTATGCATGCAAAGAGGATGCCCAAGCAAGAGGCATAAAGATTCCAGAAAATCTCACAAAGAGCTATGAGGAGATAGCAGACCTTATAGTGAGAGCTAAGGAGGTAATAGTATGGTAGCCAAATGGCAGATTACAAAAACCTTTAGGTTTGAGGCAGGGCATAGAGTTTGGAAACAAAACCTTACCTGTGGAAGGGGTGCAGAGCTTAGTCTAAGCAAAGAAAAGCCTGTTAATAAGTGTATTAATCTACACGGGCACAGCTACGTGCTTGAGGTGGTCCTTGGGTCTGATAGCCTTTCCGAACAGGAGATGGTTTTGGACTTTTACCATGTAAAGAACGCTTTAAAGGACCTTATAGACACCATAGACCACAGCTTTATCATAGATATCCATGATCCCATGTACCAAGAGTTAAAGAAAGTGGCAGAAAAGTACGGAGCCTTAAAGATATTTCCGGTGGATTTTTGCCCAACGGCGGAAGCCCTGGCAAAGTTTTTCTACGATTTTCTTGTGGAAAAACTTTCTGAGGTGGGGCTTTTAGGGGATGTAAAGGTTATAAAGGTTGTCCTTTGGGAAACTGCCACCTCAAAAGCTGAATATTATGGGGGATGAACCTAAAACTTGCCCTATCCAATGGAAGAATTCTTAAAGTAAAGACAGAATTTCCCTACAATAGAAGCCCCATTGGCTATAGAGCACTTTTAAAGGGACAGACCGCCATAGTGGTGGGTTTGGAAATGGAAGGAGAAGAAATAGAGCTTCAATTTCCAGACCAAAAGCCCATCACCACAGAAAAGCATATAGCTTCTCTGCTTGATACTGCTAAGTATTATTCCCTCTTTACTTGGAGGCTTCTTTTTGACCTTTTGCCCTCTGTCTTTAATTGGAGAGAGGAAGAGTTCATAATCCTTGGAGAAAAAAAGGCAAACTTTTTAGACAAGTTAAGCCTTCAAGTGCTTGAGTATGTAAAGAAAAGAAGGCAGATAAAGGAGGAAAATCTCAAGGAGAAGTTTGGAAAAGACCTTGTAGAAAAGCTTATACAACTTGGCTTTTTAAAGAGTATAAGGGAATGGGTTATGCCTCCTTTGGAGATAAAGGTTTATTATCTTACTGTCTCCATTGAGGAGGCTCTTCATAGGCTAAAAAGGTTCAAAAAGAAAGAAGAAAAGATTAGGCTTTTGCATTATGTCTTTGAAAGAAGAAAAGCAACGGAAGAAGAGCTAAAAGAGGCGGGCTTTAGAAGTGCAGACCTTGGGGCTTTGGTGGAAAAGGGCATACTGGAAGAAAGGGAAGAGATTATAGAAGAGGTAAGGTATGTGCCCCGTGTAAGGCAAGAGAAGAAAGAGTATCTAAAGCCCTTGGGTAAAAGGTCTATCCTCTTTGGCCATTGGGAAAAAACAAAGGACTTTTTAATAGAAGAGGTAGATAAACACATATCCCAGAATAAGTCTGTTTTTATCTTTTGCAACACCATAAACCTCTCCAACACCCTCTACCAAGACCTTTATCCTATCTTTGGCGATAGGCTTGTTTTTATTACTTCCTCCGTAAAGCCCAAGGAGTTTATAAGAAGATGGTTCTACTTAGCTTCTGCCGACGGAGTTGTACTTTTGGGTAGCAAAGTTTCCCTATTGGCTCCCATAAAGGATTTGAGCCTTTTGGCATATGTGGAAGATGGATATTCTAAGGATTTTGAAGGGTTTGATATTAAGTATTTTCTCTACAGTTTATGTAAATACTACGGTGCTAACTTTCTTTTTCTTTCTTCTTTGCCACCTCTTAGTCTTTGTTTAAAACAAGATTGGCAAAGGATTTACCAAGAGCCCGATTCTGAGGTTTTGATCCTTAAAAGGAAAGCCCAGGAGATACTTTCACCACAAGCAAAGGAGATTATAAGGGAAAACTTACAGGAGGAATGGCTTTTCCTTGTGAATAAAAGTGGATATGCCTATGCCTATTGTGGCTATTGTGGTTGGATATTGGAATGCCCAAGGTGTGGTAGCTTTTTGACCCTCAATAAAGATAAAAGTTTGGTCTTTTGTTCCTCTTGCGGCTACAAGGCGCCGGCGATATGTCAAGAGTGTGGCAAGCAAGCCCAAGAGTTGGGCTTTGGCATAGAAAAGGCTGTTGAAGAGATAGGAAATCTTTTTGGCAATAGGGAAAACTTTCACTTTGATACAACTCCAAGGTTGGGTAGGAGCTATGAAAATGTGATGGTGCTTCATGGAGACAATATCCTTTCTGTGCCTTGGTTTGACAGCGAAGAGAGGTACTTCTCCTACCTTTGGACCGCTCTCTGTATAAGTAAGAAAAGGTTGGTAGTTCAAAGCCTTTTGGACAAAAACCCTATACTTCATCTTTTGGAAAAAAAAGACTGGCAAGCCTTTTGCCAAGAGGAATTGGAAAGGAGAAAAGAAGAAGAGTTGCCCCCTTTTAAAAGGCTTATATTGGTAAAGCTAAGAAAGCTACCATCTTTGGAAGGGCTTTCCGTGGAGTTAAAGAAGAAAAAGTTAAAGGATATGTGGGAGCTTTTTATAAAGGTGGATAAAAGGCATCTTACCCAGCTTCTTAAACTTTTGAGAGAGTATGAGCCCATATCCCTTCAAGTGGTATAATTAGATAGGTTGGGGACGTAGCTCAGTGGGAGAGCGCCTGCATCGCAAGCAGGAGGTCGGGGGTTCAACTCCCCTCGTCTCCATTAAAGGCTTAGGTAATAGGAACCGTTTAAAGAAATTTTCCCCTCCATCTCCAACTGCACAAGCTTCATGGTAAGCTCCATAGGAGAAAGCCTTGTGATCTCCAAAAGCTCATCAAAGGTTTTTGGAGTGGCTAATATCTCAAGGATAGGGTCTTGTTGTTCCCTTTGAAAGGGTAGGTTTTGGAACAAAAGGCTTGGGCTGTAAAGTATTTTGGCGTAGCCCTCATTTACCAGCTTTATAGATCCAAGCCATCTTTGACTTAGGGAGTTTCCTATATAGACCCATAGGGGCTTTTTTTGTCTTATGGCATAGCGGGCGGTTATCAAAGCTCCGCTGTTTTCTCCAGCCTCCGCTATCACCAAAGCCCTTGATGCGCCACTGATAAGGCGGTTTCTCCTTGGAAAGGTGTATTCTTCTGGC
>JBKBRK010000001.1:0-47697 GCA_046292245.1 Aquificaceae bacterium | reverse complement strand
GGCCTCTCATCGGGCAAAAACTCCGAAAGGAAAAGCATATTCTCCCCCTTTAGCTTAAGAAGATAAGGAGGTATCTTTAGTATGCCCATACCCAAAAAACAAAGGCTATATCCTCCCATAGAAATACATTCCCTATGGCTAAAAAAATCACAGCCCATGGCACCGCCCGAAGAAACACCGTAGCCTCTGCTTACAACCTCCGAGACTAAACTCCTTATAAAGCCAAGGCTTTGAGAGTCGGGCTTTCTTGAACCCACTATGCCTATCATGGGTATGGATTTCAAAGGTCCTCTAAGAAAAAGTACAGGGGGAGGGTCTTCTATCTCCCTTAAGGAAAGGGGATAATTTTCATCCTCTAAGGTGATCCAGCCTATACCTTCCTTTTCTACCAATTTGACCACCTTCTCGGGATCAAAGGTAAGTTCCCTTTTCCTTAGAAATTTAGCCCTTTCTACGCCTATAAGCCCTTCTAATTCTCCCTCTTCTGCGGAGAGTATAGCCTCTGGAGTCCCAAACCTAAGCCATAGCTTTTTTATGGATAGCTCTCCCAAGCCCCTTATCGCCTTTAGAAAAAGCCAGTTATACAGCCTCTCCATAAACCCAGTTTCCTAAGAGATTTCCAAAGCTTTCAAAAAAGGCGGTTATAACCTCTTTACTTGCCTGCAACTGCAAGCAGGGCTTGCCATTAAAAAGCCCAAGCCTTACACCTTCTCTAAGGCTTTCTGGCATCAAAGAAAAGAGCTTCTGATTTATAGCGTGAGAAACTCCCCAAACCTCGGAGAGTTCAAGGTTCTGCGTGCTTACAAGTAGCTGATAATCCTCCTCTTCTATTTGGGCTCCAAAGGCTGTTAGCTTGCCCTCTATAAGCTCCCTTAAACCACACTCGGAAAGGACCTTTACCCTTAGCCCCTTCAAGTCCTTTGACCATTGGGACTTTCCTCCATCCTTTTCTAAAAGTTTTATTTCCTCCATAACCATGCTATCATCCATGCCCTTACACATATCGTATATGGTAAGAAGAGCTACGCTTACCGAGGTCAAAGCTTCCATCTCGTAGCCAGTCCTTTGGAGCCCCTTAACATAGGAAAAGACCTCTATAAAATCCTCTCCAACCTTTACCTCTAACTCCATGTGTTCAAAGCTTATGGGATGGCAAAAGGGAAGAAGCTCTGGAGTCTTCTTTCCTGCCATTATGCCCGCAAGCCTACAGGCAGATAGCACGTCCCCTTTTGGCACTCTTCCTTCCTTTATGGCTTTCACAGTTTCCTTTTTTAACCTTATCCTGCCATAGGCTTTGGCGCTCCTAAGGGTTTCTGGCTTGCTACTTACATCCACCGTTCTCATGGTAAAAATTTTATTAAAATTAATAAGAATACGTCGCTTGAAATATCATCTTTCTTAGGGGTATTTCATTGACCGCTATCAAGGATTTAAAATTCTGAAAGAGAATTTCTTACCAAGTGTGTACATAAAGGATCTATCATTCCACAAGTGCGTGAATTTTTATAATATTCTCATGAAAGTCTTTACCTATCACAACATAGACAAGTCTCCCAAAACTGCCAAGCTAAAAACCCTTTATGTAAAGCCCTCTCAGCTGGAAAGGCAGATATCGTGGCTAAGAAGGCTTGGTTATGCTTTTGGAAGAAGCGATGACCTTTTACAGGCTAAACAACAAAAAAAGTTAATCCTTACCTTTGACGATGCCTATTTGGACTTTTGGGAAAAGGCTCTTGATATACTAAGAAAGTACAACGTGCCCGCCATTATTTTTGTCCCAGCAGGGCTTGTAGGTACCTATAACCAATGGGATTACCAAAAACTTAACGTGAAAAAGCCCTTGATGGACTGGTGGCATTTAAGAGAGCTTGTAAAGATGGATATAGAGATAGGCTCTCATAGCCTTTCCCATCCTTACCTTTCCCAAATAAGTCCCCAAAAGGCTAATGAGGAGATAAGGGCTTCCAAAAGCCTTTTGGAAGATAAGCTAAGCGTGGAGATAAAGAGCTTTTGCTACCCTTATGGAGATTACAACCCACAGGTGAGAGACCTTGTAGCCAATGCGGGCTATAAGCTTGCCTTTACCACAAGGGAGGGAAAGGTAGAAGACAGTCCAAACCCCTTTGAAATAAATAGGATAACTATCTTTGGAAACGACTTTCTCCCAAAGTTTTTACTAAAGGTAGCCCTATGAAGATAGTTTGGCTTAACGGCAATCCAAACCCAAACTTTGGGGGAACAGAGATACACTCGGTGGAGATGGTAAAGGAGCTGAAAAGGATGGGTTTGGACCTAATTTTGGCGGTAGCCAAAGACTCCTACGTGGATAGGCACATACAAGGGATAGAAAAGCACTATATAAGCTTTCCCAACAGCTTGGCTTTTTACAGCACCTACAAACTTACAAAACTTTTGAAAAGGAGAAAGCCCCAAGTACTAATAGCCAACAATGGAAAGGAATACCTAAACGCCCTTATCTCCGGAAAGCTTTCCAAGGTAAAAGTGGTCTTCTTTAGACACATGGAAAGGATGAAAAGTTGGGGTGTTAAAAGGTTTGTCTTTCCCTACGTAGACCTTTTCCTTGCGGTAAGCGCCCACGTAAGAAAAAACCTTATAGAGGAGGGTGTCAAACCAGAAAGGGTTAAAGTGGTTTATAACCTTATAGAGGAGGGAAGATTCTATTGGAGAGAAAAGCCAAAAGATTTTTTAAACTTTCTCTTTGTGGGAAAAGTTGATAAGGGTAAGGGAGTATGGGACTTGCTTTATGCTTTTGAAAAGCTTTTAAAGGTCAAAGATAAAGTTAGGTGCTTTTATGTGGGAGAAGGACCAGAGAAGGAAAAGTTGGAAAGGTTTGTTTATGAAAAGGGGCTAAAAGATAAGGTTTTTTTCGTAGGATACACCAAAGAGGTAGAAAAGTACTATCAAAATTCCCATGTTTGTGTAATAGCTTCCAAGGAAAGGGAAGCCTTTCCAAGGGTCGCCATTGAAGCCCTTGCCTGCGGTTGTGCCTTGGTGGGCTCTGACGTTGGAGGCATAAAGGAAGCCATCCTTGAGGAGGAAAACGGCTATGTATTTAGGGCGGGGGATATAGATGACCTTTTCCAAAAGATGTTAAGGGCTTCCCAAGGGTGGGAAAGGCTGTCCTTGAACTCTCTAAGGCTGTATAGGGACAAGTTTTCCAAAGAAAGGGTTATGGGGAGCTTTTTACAAGCTTTGGAGGGAATTCTGTAAGCTTATAATATTTACTGATGAGCCTTTGGTTTATGAAGCCTGTTAAGATTATTTAAAGATCCTCCAACCATGACCTTTCAAAACACTTCATACCCTCTTCGTAAGTTTGGCTTTTCTCAAGACAGGATTTTATACCATCAAGCCTTTTTAATCCAAGGCTTTTACACAAGCTCCAAAAGTATTTGCAATAATCTTTGTCCTTAAGGGGATTTGTGGAGCAATCCCTTTCTTGAGATAGGGCTGGGGGAGAAAGTAGAAAAAGTAATAAAAGAGCTTTTTTCATACACCCACCTTGAGTAGTTTTTTATACCTTTCCCATTCCTCTGGAAACTTTTTCATAGTTTGCCTGATAAGCCTGCCTGCCACTGCACCAAGACCGCATATGGAAGTGGGTTGAATATGGGAATTGACAAAATCAAAGGCTTCCCAGTCTTTTTCATCGATTTGGTGGTGGACTATCTTCTCAAGAAGATAAGCCTGCTCTTTGCTTCCCACTCTGCAAGGGGTACATTGGCCACAGCTTTCATGGGCATAAAACTCTGCTACCAAAAGACAAGCCTTGACTATATCGTCCTCCTCTGTAAGCACTATAACAGTACCAGTTCCGCCAAAGCCAAAAGGTGAGTAGTCCATGGGGGTGTCAAGCTCTTCCGAAGAGAAACAATCCAAAGCTCCAGAAAATATTGCCTTTACCTTTTTATTTCCAATTGTTCCCCCTGCATACTTAAAGATAACTTCCCTCAGGGTGGTGTTCATGGGAAGTTCATAAACACCGGGTTTTTTCACCTTTCCGCTCACAGGGAAAAGCTTTGGACCTGGGTAATCACTGGGACCTATGTATTTATACTCTTCCCAGCCCATGCCCACGATAAGGGGAATATTACAAAGGGTTTCCACATTATTTACCACTGTGGGCTTACCAAAAAGACCACACTGAACAGGAAAAGGTGGCTTTATCCTGGGAAAGCCCCTTTTACCCTCAAGGGATTCTATTAGGGCGCTTTCTTCGCCGCATATATAGGCTCCTGCACCCCTTGCCACGTATATTTCAAGGTCAAAGCCAGAGCCAAGTATATTTTTACCTAAAAAGCCCTTCTCTTTGGCTTCCTCTATGGCATCCCTTAAAATGTAATAGCCTGCGGGATATTCTCCCCTTATGTATATAAAGGCTTGGCTTGCGCCTATGGCGTAGGCGGATATGATCATGCCCTCTATCAAAAGATGGGGATCTCTTTCTATAAGGATCCTGTCTTTAAATGTTCCGGGCTCTGATTCGTCTGCGTTGCATATAAGATATCTTGGTGCGGGGTTTTGGACTGCAAACTTCCATTTTCTACCCGTTGGGAAACCAGCACCGCCCCTTCCCCTCAACTGACTTCTATCCACCCAGTCTATTATCTCCATAGGGTCCATATTCAAAGCCTTTTCCAAGGCTTGATAGCCACCATCTTTTAGATACTCTTCTATGGTATGTACCTTGAGCTTTTTTGCCCTCTTTAAAAGTAGGTTAAGGGTTGTCTCTGCGTATATGTTAGGCATAACGGGATAGGATCTCATGGAGCTTCTCCTTTGATTCAAATTTATAGGTATCCTTGTCTATCATAAAACAAGGAGCCTCGGAACATGCCCCTATACACTGAACGCCTATAAGCTTAAACTTTCCATCCCTTGTGACCTCTCCTAAGGATATACCAAGAAGCTCTTTTATTGCCTTTAGAACTTCGGAGGATCTCATAAGGCCACAAACAACGCTTATACATACCCTTATGCGATGTTTGGCAGGCTCACCTCTATCAAACATATCATAAAAGGATACAACCCCGTCCACATGACTAAGGGGCAAATCTAAAAGCTTTGCTAACTCTTCAAGGGCAAAGTTTGGTATATGACCGTAATAATCCTGTATTTCATGGAGACAAAGAAGTATAGATTGCTCCTTTCTTGGGAAATACTCCATGTGTTCCTTTAGTTTTTCCTTTAACTCTTCTGGAAGCATAGCCATTAGATTACCACCTCATCGCTAAAAATAATATGAGGCATATCAGCTTTAATTATACCCCTTTCTATGCCCAACTGTAGCAAAAGTTTTACCGCCTGTCTGCCTTCTTCTCCATAGTCCAAAGTTCTTTGATTTACATACATGCTGATAAACTTCTCCGTCCTTTCCCTATCCTCCTTTATATCCCTTGCATAGTTCCTTGCAAACTCAAGGGCAGATTCTTTATTCTCAAGGGCATACTTTATGCTTTCCCTCATAAGCCTTTCCATCTTCCTGATAACATCCAATCCAAGGTCTTTTCTTATCACATTACATCCCAAGGGTAAGGGCAAACCTGTTTTTCCCTTCCACCACTCTCCAAGGTCTATCACCTTTTTGAGTTTTTTATCCATATAACTAAGCTGCCCTTCATGGATTATCAAGCCTGCATCCACAGAACCCTTTTCCACAGCCTCCAAGATGGTATCAAAAGGCATAACCACTTCTTCAAAATCTGGTTGGTAAAGTTTTAAAAGGAGGTAAGCGGTGGTAAGTTTTCCGGGTAGTGCTATTCTCTTACCCTTCAGAGTATTTAACTCTTCTTTTGAAACTACCAAGGGACCATAACCTTCACCCACGCTGCCACCACTGGGAAGCACCAAGTACTTATCTGCCACATAAGGATAAGCATGGAAAGAGATTGCGGAGACCTCGTAGGTTCCTTTTAGGGCTTCTCTGTTTAAAGTTTCTATGTCTGCGAGCACATGCTGTATTTGAAGCCCCCCTGTGTCAATCTTGCCACTGGTTAGGGCATAAAACATAAAGGCATCATCAGAATCTGGGCTATGGGCTACTCTTATTAACATGCTTCTTCTCCTTAAAAAGTTCTGGAAGTTTTAAAATATAGGCATAGACCCTTTTCCATTTAGACCACTCCATTGCAGGGATAGTACCTCCATAGATTTTCCCACCCTCCAAGCTTTTGGAAACACCCGCTTTTCCTGTTATGATAGCCTTATCGCCTATCTCCACATGGTCTGCCACACCTACTTGACCTGCCAAGATAACTCCTTTGCCAGTTTTTACACTGCCCGCTATGGATACGTGGGAAACTATGATGTTCTCTTCACCTATAGAGCAGTTATGACCTATCTGCACAAGGTTGTCTATCTTTGTATTTTTCCCTATGGTGGTTTCATCTATCAGCGCCCTATCTACGCATGAATTGGCACCAATTTCCACAAAATCCTCTATAACAACTTTCCCTATATGGTTTAGCTTCAAAATACCCTCCTCTCCCATGTAATACCCAAAGCCGTCCGCTCCTATAACAGAACCGCTATGGATCCTTACACCCTCCCCTATAACACAGTATGGATATATATGCACACCACTAAAAAGCACGCTGTTTTTACCTATCCTTACACCCTCTCCTATATAACAAAAGGGATAAACCTTTACACCATCTTCCAAAACCGCATCCTTTCCCACATAAACAAAGGGACCTATATAGACATCCTTACCTATATGTACCCCTTCCTCTATGTGTGCCTTTGGTGATATGCCTGTGGGGTGTCTTTCGGGATAAAAAAGGCTCAGAAACTTGGCAAGGGCAAGCCTTACATCCTTTACCTTTATATAATTGGGAAAATCTACCTCTTGGGAAAGCACCAAGGCTACTTTTAAGCCCCTTAAGGCTTCTGCTTCCTTTGGGCTTTGGCAAAATATAAGGCTGTTTTCCTTTGGCTTTTGTGGAGAAGAAAGGGAAAGGACTTCAAAACCACCATCACCAAAGAGCCCACCCTCTAAAAGCTCTGCCAATCTATGAAGCTTCATTTTTCAGAGTCAAGCCTTTGTATTACCTCCTTTGTTATATCAATCTCTGGAGATATATACACAAAGGCGGAGCAATCAAGAATGCCATTAAAACCTTGCCTTTTGGCTATATCCTCCCCTATAGCCTTTACCCTGTCTATTATCTCCTGCTCTATCTTGCCCTTGATCTCCAAAAGTTCTTTTTGAGCCTTCTGTTGCAATTCCATACCTTCCGCTTCCACCTTTTGATACTCTTTTATCTTTTGCTCTCTCACACTTTGGGATATGGCTTTGCTTTCTATCTGTTTTTTTAGGTCCTCAAGCTTTTTGTTGATCTGGTCAAGCTGTTTTTGGTAATCTTCAACCTTTAACCTTAGCTGGGCTTCCTTTGCCTTTACCACCTGAGATTCAGAAAGTATCCTGTTGGGGTCAATGCAGGTAAACTTCTGCTGGGCAAGGGCCACGTTTGCAACCAACAAAAGGGCAAAAAGATATTTTCTCATAGTATCCTCCTCCCTCTATGATAGCACATCTAAACCACCTTTTCCATAAAGTACATAGGCTTTAGTCTTTTCTTTACCACCTCTTGGTTTACCACCACCCTTTTGACATCCTTTAGAGATGGCAGTTCAAACATAACATCCAACATAAGCTCTTCCATTATTGCCCTTAGACCTCTTGCCCCTGTTTTTCTTCTTATTGCCTCTCTTGCTATCTCCACAAGAGCATCCCCTGTAAATTCAAGCTCCACGCCCTCCATTTCAAAGAGTTTCTTGTACTGCTTTACAAGGGAATTCTTAGGCTCTATTAATACCCTTACTAAGTCCTCTTCTTTGAGTTCATCAAGAACTGCTATAACGGGCAACCTTCCCACAAATTCTGGTATAAGGCCAAAGTGTACAAGGTCATCCACTTCAACAAAATGCAGAGGGTTTTCTTCGCCTTCAAACCTCTTTATGTCTGCCTCAAAACCTACCACAGACTTGCCAAGCCTGCGCTTAACTATCTCATCAAGGCCCACAAAGGCTCCACCACATATAAAGAGAATATCTGTTGTATCCACCTGTATAAACTCTTGATGGGGGTGCTTTCTACCGCCTTGTGGAGGTACGTTGGCTATAGTGCCTTCTAAGATCTTTAAAAGGGCTTGTTGGACCCCCTCACCAGAGACATCTCGGGTTATAGAGGGGTTTACACCAGACTTTTTAGCTATCTTATCTATTTCATCAATATAAACTATACCCTTTTGAGCTTGTTTAACCTCATAGCCACAGTTTTGGAGAAGTCTCACAATCACATTCTCCACATCTTCGCCCACATACCCAGCCTCCGTTAAAGATGTGGCGTCCGCTATAGCAAAGGGTACATCAAGGATCTTTGCTAAGGTTTTTGCCAATAGTGTTTTGCCAGAACCCGTTGGACCTATAAGAAGTATGTTGCTTTTTTCTATTTCCACGTCATCAAAGGAAAGCCCAAGATCCTTTGCCCTTATTCTTTTATAGTGGTTATAAACGGCAACAGAAAGGACTTTTTTTGCCCTCTCTTGACCTATAACATACTTGTCAAGCTCTTGTTTTATCTCCTCTGGCGTGGGTATCTCCTTGGAAACATACTTGTTTAACTGTTTTTTCTGCTCCTTTATTATGACATTGCAAGCTTCTACACACCTATCACATATAAAGGTATCATTGGGTCCAGCTATAAGCACCAAAACTTCACGGCTTGGACGCCCACAAAAGGAACAATGATTTTCTTGGTTTTTCTTTGCCATATTAACCCCTTTTCTCTATAACCTTATCCACTAACCCATACTCCATAGCTTCCATAGCAGACATAAAATAGTCCCTTTCCACATCCCTTTCAATCTTTTCTAAGGGTTGCCCTGTGTGTTTTGCAAGTATTTCATTTAGTATATTCTTTATCCTTTTTATCTCCTCTGCGTGGATGATTATATCCGTTGCCTGCCCTGATATACCTCCAAGGGGCTGGTGGATCATTATCCTTGAGTGAGGCAAGGCATACCTTTTACCCTTGGCACCAGCAGCCAAAAGAACAGCACCCATAGATGCCGCCTGACCTAAGCATATTGTAACCACGTCGGGCTTTATGTATTGCATAGTGTCGTATATTGCCATGCCGGCGGTTACAGAGCCACCGGGAGAGTTTATGTAAAGGTATATATCCTTATCGGGGTCTTGGGCTTCCAAAAAGAGAAGCTGGGCAACTATCAAGTTTGCCACATGGTCGTCAATAGGATATCCAAGAAGTACTATCCTGTCCTGTAAAAGCCTTGAGTATATATCATAAGCCCTTTCACCTCTTGGTGTTTGCTCTATAACTATGGGAACAAGCTGATCAAGTATTTTCATCCTTTTCCTCCTTTTCCTTTACCATCGCCTTTGAAACTATATCATAAAAAGCCTTTTCCCTCTTTATATCTTCCTCCAATACATGAAGCAATCCTTCCCTTTGGAAAAACTCCTTTAACTCTTGAGGAGACCTTCCATACTGTTGGGAGAGTTCTTGTAGCTTTTTCTCCATTTCATCCTCTTGAACTTGTATGTTTTTCTCCAAGGCATACTTTTCAAGGATAAGCCTTAGCTTTACGTTGGAGTGGGCTTGCGGAGCAAGTTCCTGAGCCAAAGATCTGTAGTCAACATACTTGGGATCTATTCCCCACTGAGAAAGGGTTGAAACCCTCATCTGTACCAGATGAGAAAGCTCTCTTTGTACCAAGGTTTGGGGCACATCAAAGTTATGCATCTCTATAAGCTTTTTGGCTACTGCCTCTTCAACTAAAGCCTTTCTTACATCTTCAAGCTCTGCTTTTACCTCTTGCCTTATCTTCTCCTCTGCCTGCGTCCAAGTTTCCCCAAGGCCAAGCTCCTTGGCAAAGTCATCGGTAAGCTCGGGAAGATGTTTTTCCTTTACACTCTTTATCTTTATCTCCACCCTTGCCTTCCCGGCGGGCTTACCCTCCACGTCATAAAGGGTAAGCTCTTCAATCACAAAGCTATCTCCTTCCCTTTTACCTAGGAGCTCCTTCTCTATTTCTTCCCTAAAAGTCTTTGCGCCAAGTATACCGGAAGTTTCTCCCTCTGTGGTTTCACCACTTTCCAAATCTTCCACCTTGTAGTCTATGACTACCAGATCTCCTTCCTTTATCTCCCTTTCTACAGGTTCCCATATAACATGTTCCTCTTGGATCTTTTTAATTCTTTCCTTTACAAGGTCCTCATTGAACTCCATTTTTTTTATTTCCACTTCGAGCCCTTCAAGGTTTGCCAATTCAAACTCAGGCGGCACTTCAAAGGAGACGCTGTAGTTAACCTTTTGTTCAAGCTCCTGAAGCTTAACCTCCTCAAGATATACATCCGCCACAGGCTTTAGACCACTTTCCCTTATGGCACTTTCAAGGGTGGCGTTAGCTATCTTTTTACCAACCTCTTCCTCTATATAATCTTTAAACTTCGCCCTTATTATCCATATGGGAGCTTTACCCTTTCTAAAGCCTTCCACCTGTGCGTTAGCTTTTAGATACTCATAAACTTCGTTTAGAGCAGATTTTACTATCTCGCCTTCCACTTCCACTTTAAGGCTTTTAAACAATCCCTGCTTGTCCTCTACGTTGATTTTCATACAAACCTCCTTATTTTGTGGTGCGGGTGGAGGGAGTTGAACCCTCACGGGCTATGCCCACAGGATCCTAAGTCCTGCGCGTCTGCCAGTTCCGCCACACCCGCTGGAATATATAATTATAACGCAGATGGTCCCTAATGCCTCCAAACCTTAGTTGGTATAAGTAATTCACCGCCGGAAGAAAGGGAAGCCTAAACTCCGCCCCTCCAAGTCCTATCAAACAGAAATGTCAAAGGTTTACTTGAAATTCCTTTTACAGAATTTATTTACCAAAGCCGCCTCCAGCCTGTTTTTTATCGCGGGCAAGGATGCCTGCGCTAACGATGAAAAGTAAGATTTCTCGCTCGGCGTATCCTGAAGAATTATAAGTTATACACATTGAGTGGGCCTTTATCCACAGAACTCATTTACTCAAAGGTTAAAGCCTTGGTAGTTCGTTTTTCTGCAGGCAGGGATTCCTGGCTTTTTCTATCGTGTGATATGCTTATATTCCAATATCCTAAAATTAACTTAACTTATGCCTGCATAAGAATTTTTTATTGTAATCTTTATCAGATAGGCTAATATTAAGCCTTATGGTAAGGTTGCTTTTTGGGATCCTTGTAAGTTTGTCTTTGTCCTTGGCTAACTGGTATGTTGAAGTAAAAGAGGGCTTTGAAGCTGCCAAAAGGGAGAACAAGCTGGTAGCCTTTTACTTCTATAGTAATTATTGCCCTTACTGCGCCCAGATGGAAGAATTTACCCTTAATCAGGAAGAAGTACAGAACAAACTAAAAAACTTTCTAGTGGTAAGTTTAAACATATCCTCCGATGAGGGCAGTAAATGGGCAAGAAGGTTGGGAGTTCCCGGCACCCCCACCATAGTTTTTTATGATCCAAAGGAGGAAAAAGCCCTTGGTGCCCTCTTTGGTAGCAGGTCAAGAGGAGAAGTTATAAACTTTATCAATGGAGTGTGTAAAAAAGCTAACAAGGTATGTTAAAAACTTTAAAGGAGGTATAAACCATGGACAGGAGAAGGTTTTTAACCCTATCGGCAGTGGCAGTTTTGGGGGTAACCCTTGTTGCCCCAGCCTTTAAGCCAGCCTTTGGTGCTACAAAGCTTGAGGAGGAGGTTCGAAAGAGGCTTGGTGTTCAGCTCTCTCAGATCAAGGAAGTAGCAGACATCAAGCTAACAGCCCCCACCATAGCGGAGTCTGGAGCCAATGTACCCATAACGGTGGAGTCCAACATACCCATAGAACAGGTAGATCAGCTGTGGGTCTTTGTGGACAAAAACCCAATACCTTGGATCGCGGATGTAAAGCTTACTCCTATGAACGGGCAGGTATTTTTCTCCACAAGAATAAAGATGGGAGAGACATCAAACGTTAGGGCTATACTTAAGCTCAAAGATGGCTCCTACGTGATGGCTACAAAGGAGGTCAAGGTAACCGCAGGTGGTTGTGGATAATTAAAAACTTTTATAAAGGAGGTAGAATATGGCAGTAGGAACAGGTATATTGCGTGTGCCAAAAGAGGCAAAAAAGGGAGAGATTGTAAGGGTACAAATGGTAATTACCCATCCCATGACACCCGCAAGAAAGGACCCTCAAACAGGTCAGGAGGTGCCAGCCTATCACCTTACAAAGCTTGACCTATTCCTCAACGACAAGCTTGTAAGCAGTATAAACATGGGTGCTGGTGTAAGCGCCAACCCCTTTATGGCTTTGACCCTCAAGGTAGAAGAAAGCGGTATGGTAAAGATAGCTTACGAGGACAACAAGGGTGGCAAGTGGGAAAAGACGGCGGAGATAAAAGTTTCCTAAGGGGGAAGCCATGAATAAAAAACTTTTGTTGGGAGTTTTTACCTGTGGTGCCCTTGCGGGCATCATTTTATCTACAAAGGCTTTTGCTCAGGTAGAAGGTGAGTTGTCTCCGGAAGAGGAGATAAGGCTTGTTCAAGAGTTCAACCGCATGCTTGCGGAGGGCATAAACCCTGGGGAAGTTTGGTACGAAGTAGGCAAGGAAGCTATAAAGAAGTATAACCTTGATAAGTGCGACCTGGGGCTTGGTCCCGGCGTGTTTAAGGGCGCTGCGGCTCAGTTGCCAAGGTATTTTGCAGATGCAGGCAAGGTTATGGACCTTGAGACAAGGGTTGGGTGGTGTCTTCAAAAGCATGCAGGCATGACCCAAGAACAGGTTTTAAAGTTTGTCCGCGAGTGTTGGGGCAAGTCTGGTAACTGTGTTAGCGAGTATGATGGCATAATCATGTATCTCACCATGGAATCCAACGGACATAAGATAAACGTAAATCTAAAAGACCCAAAGGTTAAAAAGATGTACGATATAGGAAATAAGGTCTACTATGCAAGGCTTGGCCCTTGGGATTTTAACTGTGCCACCTGCCATGCAGGACAGAAAGAGGTTAGAATAAGAGCCACAAGACTTTGGAGTGCCGACAGACCCGGTGAAGCAGGTAAGGCGGTTGCTATATTTCCAAAATACTTAGTAAGATGGGGTTTGCCCATGTCTATGCACTACAGGTATGCGGAATGTATAAGGCAGATGAGATGGCCAGAGTTTATACCACACTCAGACCTTGGAGTGGCTTTATCCACTTACCTGTACGGTTTGGCTAATGGCATAGAGATAAAAGCACCGGGCATAGGGAGGTAAAAGATATGAAAAGGTTATTGTTCCTTGCAGTAATATCTGGAGCTTTGATGGGTGTAGTTGAAGCCCAGCAAAAAAAGACTAAGACCAAAAAGGAGAGCGTAAAAGAGGAAGAGGTCCAAAAGGTTTTAAAGGATGGTCTTTCCCAAGACCCAAGGTTTGCTTGGAAGGTACAGCAAGACGAAGCTCAAAGAATATGCTCCCGGTATTCTAGCATGGAAGAGATGCCCCCACAAGCTATTCAAAGGGTGATCCAGCTTAGCCAATCGGAAATAAGGTATCCCCAGTGGGGCATATACATGGGGGATTGGAAAGAGGGTAAAAAGCTTGTGGACTCTCCAAGGGGTGGTAGGTTTGCCAGCTACGGTTTTTCCGATAAACCCACCGACAAGGGAGGAAACTGTTATGCATGCCATTTGATAGAGAAGGGGCAGCCCGGCGGAACCATGGGCCCAAACCTTTACCAATATGGCAAAAGGTGGGGCATAACCAAAGAAAATATGAACACGCCAGAAGGAATTGAAAAGATAAGGGCCGTATATAACATCATCTACAACTCCTGGTCTGCTTTTCCTTGCTCTTCCATGCCGAGGTTTGGCTACCACGGAAACCTCTCGCCAGAAGATGTGGCAAACATAGTGGCATACCTTTTACATCCAGAATCTCCTGTGAACAAGTAGTTTAGCGAGGGGCCTTGCCCCCTATTCTATAGTAAATTAAGGAGGTAAAAATGGGACTTAGTAGAAGGGAGTTTATAACCTACTCCGGCATTGCCCTTTCTTCCCTTGCCTTTGATCCCTACTCCTTTGCAAAAAGACCTGTTAGTTTTGAAAGGCTTATGGAGTTTAAACCCTATGGGAACTTAACCCTTGTATTTACCAGTGATATACACGGGCATTTAAAGCCCATGTACTTTGCAGAGCCCATGAACCTTTTGGCTCCAGAGCCCTTAAGAGGTACACCTGGATACTTGACGGGCATGGACTTTTTAAGGTATTACAACATAAAGCCCGGGTCTGTGGAAGCCTATATGGGTTCGTGCGTAGGCTTTATAAGACTTGCCAAGCTTTACGGTATGACTGGAGGGGCTCCGCAGCTTGCTACCCTTATAAAGGCTATCCTTAACGAAAGGGGAAGGGACAAGTGCCTTGTGCTTGATGGTGGAGACACCTGGGCAACCTCGGGTATAGCCCTAAAGACGGATGGTCTTGCGGTCGTAGATTGGTTAAACTACGTAGGCTACGATTATATGGTTGCCCACTGGGATGTAACCATAGGAAAGGAGAAGTTTTTAGACATTGTAAAAAACAAGCTAAAAGCAAAGTTTATCTCTTATAACATCACCGAAGAGCCCTTTGGGGATTTAGTGTTTCCACCTTACGATGTCGTAGAAAAAAATGGAGTCAAGATAGGCATCATAGGAAGTTCTTTTCCCTTTACGCCTTTGGCAAACCCAAGGAAATTTACAGAAGGTTGGAGTTTTGGTGTAAGGCCCGAGGAACTCCAAAGGTATGTAAAGGAGCTAAGGGATCAGCACAAGGTAGACCTTGTCATCTTGCTATCCCACGACGGATTGCCCTTAGACATAGCCCTTATGAAGATGGTAAGGGGTATAGACATAGTTATATCTGGGCATACCCATGATGTAACGCCTGTGCCCGTTAGAGTGGGAGACACTCTTATAATATCTCCCGGGTCCCATGGCAAGTTTGTGGGTAGGATGGACCTTGATGTGAGGAATGGAAAGCTGCAGGGCTATAGGTTCAAACTTATACCAGTGCTCTCTGATGTAGTTCCAGAGGACAAAGGGGCAAGGGAAATTGTTAAAAAGTGGTATGAACCTTATGGAAAAGAATTTAACACAGTGATAGGTACAGCAAGGACACTCCTTTACAAGAGGGACACAGTATACAGCACATGGGATAGGCTTATAGGTGAAGCCCTTGCTGATTATTACCATGGTGTTGATGCAGTAATGTCCTTGGATGTGGGAACATCTCCCGGATATAGATGGGGTACTACCCTGCTGCCAAATAGTAAGATAACGGTGGAAGATGTTTACAATGTGCTTGGTATTACCTATCCAGAGGTCTTTATAATGAAGAGGAAGGGAAGAGACCTTTTGGTTTTGTGGGAGGATGTAGCGGATAACGTGTTTAATCCCAATCCCTTGTACCAGCAAGGTGGCGATATGTCAAGGATATACGGCGTGGAATACACCCTTAAGATAAACGCTAAGCAAGGCGAAAGGATAAGGGATGTAAAGATAAAGGGCAAGCCCTTAGAATTAGACAAGGAGTATTTGGTGGCAGTTTATGGTGGACCACCACCCATGGGTCTGCAGCCAGAGGGGAAAAACATAAGGGAGATTGTGATAGAATACATTAAGAAGAAGAGGGACATTGAGGTGGAGAGAAAGCCTATGGTTAAAGTGCTTGACCACCCTTACAATATAGACTGCTATTGGAGGTAAAAATGGTAAGGCTTTTGCTCTTCATACTTTTTCCCCTTTTTGCCCTTGCCATGGACCCCTTGAGGGTCATGTACATATCCTACAACCTAAGAGAAAGGGATTTTAAAAGAGGCGTTGAAGCGGTAATAAGGGAGATGGAAGGTCAAGGGCTTAAAGTCCTTAGAACCTTAACCATATCGGACGCCATAAGGGCGAGGGGAAATAAAGACTTTAGAAACTACTACGTAGTTTTTGGTTGCACCTTTGAAGGTATGGACCAAGTGCTACTAAAGGCTCCAGCCCTTAGCAACGTGGTGCCTTGCAGTGTAGCTGTTTATGAGGATAAGGGAAGGATAAAAGCCACAGTAATAAACCATCAGGTTTTCCTTACAAGCTATAGGGATAGCCTTTCTCTTTCCCAAAGAAGAGAGATAGGCAAAATATACAGAAAACTTCACAAAGCCCTTGCCAGCATAAGCACCAACAAGCCAACCTTTCCACAACTTCCACCTATGAAGGAAAGCCTTGTCTATGAGGAAAAGATAGAAGGTATGGATTTTGACACCTTTAAAACCCTTTACAAAACATCCCTTGACGGTGTAAATATGAACATACTGGATATAATAGACGTAAGACAAGAATATCCCAAATTCTCCATCTTCTTGGCTTGTAATCTTAGTTATGGAGAGGCTATCTTGAAGGATATACCTCAATTTGGCACTCTTGCACCCTGTAGGATATACCTTTACGAAAGTGATGGAAGGTTAACAACAGGCTATATAAATATCCCCTTTCTTTTAAAAACCTATGGAAAACATCTTAGCAAAGAGAACGCAGAAATCTTCAAAAGGGCAGACCAAGATATAAAACAAGCCCTAAGGGAAGCAAAGGGAGAGTAATCTAAAAAAGCTCCCAAGCCTTGTAGGAGCTCCTCACATGGGCTCCTACCTTTACACCTTTAAAGCCAAGATGGTAAGCTATCCTTTCAAGCTCTTTAAAATCCTCCTCTGCATAGTATTTAACCACAGGGTGGTGGTCTTTTGAGGGTTGGTAGTACTGACCTATGGTGATAAGGTCGCATTCTACTTTCCTTAGATCCTTTAACACCTCTATTATCTCCTCCCAGCTTTCTCCAAAGCCCACTATTAGGGCAGATTTTGTGAAAATTTTCGGGTTTATCTCCTTTGAAAGCCTCAAAACCTCAAGGCTTCTTTCATACTTTGCCCCGCCCCTTACCCTTTGGTATAGCCTTGACACCGTTTCCACATTGTGGGCTAAAACATGGGGCTCTGCGGATAGTACAAGTTCAAGGAGTGTTCTATCCCCCTTAAAGTCTGGTATTAGAATTTCCACCTTTATGGAAGGTATCTCTCTCTTTAGAAGGCTAACACACTTATAAAAATGCTCCGCTCCCCCGTCGGGCAGGTCATCCCTTGTGGGAGAGGTGATTACCACGTAGCTAAGCCCTAAACCTTTTACCGCCTCAAGCAACATATAAGGTTCTTCTGGTTTTGGAAGGCTTGACTTTCCCCTTTTTAAGTTGCAAAAGCTACAGGCACGGGTACAAACATCCCCCAATATCATAAAGGTAGCACTGCCAGAGCCAAAGCATTCTCCTATGTTGGGACAACGAGACTCTTCGCACACGGTGTTTAATCTTAAATTCCTTAACAGTCTTTTTATTGAATGGGTTTTTGAAAGCACCAAGATTGGCTTCATAGGTAAATTTTAAGGCATACCATTTGTGATGGTCAATGACCCCTTACAAAGGATAATTTTTCACCCAGCATATAAATTTAGCTATAATTTTATATGCTATGGGAGTAAGAGTAGGCATAAACGGATTTGGTAGAATAGGTAGGTCTTTCCTTAGAGCATGCTATGGCTATGAGGACATTGAGATAGTTGCTATAAACGACCTTACAGACACAAAAACCTTGGCTCACCTTCTCAAGTACGACTCGGTACACGGGATTTTTAAAGGGAAAGTGGAAGCCATGGGCTCAAGTCTAATGGTGGATGGTAAAGAGATAAAAGTCTTCTCTGTGAAGGACCCTTCACAGATCCCTTGGGGAGATTTAGGGGTAAATGTGGTTATAGAATCCACGGGCGCCTTTACAAACAGAGAAATGGCAGAGCTTCATTTAAGGGACACGGTAAAAAAGGTGATCATATCCGCACCCGCAAAGAACCCAGATATAACCATAGTGCTGGGCGTTAATGAGGATATGTACGACCCAGGAAAGCATAACATAATATCCAACGCCTCTTGTACTACCAACTGCTTGGCTCCGGTGGTAAAGGTTCTTCACAAGCATTTTGTTATAAAGAAGGGCTATATGGTTACGGTGCATGCCTACACCAACGACCAGAGGATTCTTGACCTGCCCCACAAAGACCTAAGGCGTGCTAGATCTGCCGCTATAAACATAATCCCAACGACCACAGGGGCGGCAAAAGCTATAGGTGAAGTGATACCAGAGCTAAAGGGAAAACTTGATGGAAGCGCAAGGAGAGTGCCAGTGGCGGATGGCTCTTTAATAGACCTAACGGTGATTGTGGAAAAACCACCGGCATCGGCTCAAGAGGTAAAGGACCTTTTCAAAGAAGCTGCCCAAAGCTATCTAAAGGGCATATTAGAATACACAGAAGACCCCATCGTTTCACAGGACATAATAGGTAATCCCCATTCTTCCATCTTTGACGCTGGGCTTACTCAAGTGATAGAAGATATGATCCATGTGGGTGCATGGTATGACAACGAATGGGGATACTCCTGTAGGTTAAGGGACCTTACCCTTTTTGTAGGTAAGAAGCTATAATTTATATACCACGGGGTGTAGCTCAGGTGGTAGAGCGTTGGCTTTGGGAGCCAAAGGCCGCAGGTTCAAGTCCTGCCACCCCGAGGGTCCGTAGCTCAGCTGGACAGAGCAAGGGATTTCTAATCCCTAGGTCGGGGGTTCGAGTCCCTCCGGACCCGCTTTTTTTTTGCATGGATGGGGCTTTAGTTCAAAGCTTTTAAAAAACACACCCTCCATAGAGCTCCCCTTTCACGGGAAAAGCCCTCTTGAATACAAGGACATGTGGGGCCTTGCAAGGGAGATAGCTCCAAGGATAGAAAAGGGTTCTACTTTGATAGGCTGGTCTTTGGGTGGTAGCTTAGCCCTTATGATGGCGTATCTTTTTAAAGATAGATTTAAAGCCCTTGTTCTTGTTGGTACGTCTCCATGTTTTGCTTGCTTTTGGCCCTCAAAAAACCTAAGGGGCTTTACCCTGCGCCTTGAAAGGGAAAGAGAAAATTTTCTAAGGGAGTTTAGAAGGCTTGCCTATCCCAAGCCCTTTGAAGATACCATAAACCTTGAAGGTGCCAAAGCACTTCTAAAGGACTATATGAAGCTTGATATAAGACCCATACTGCCCTATATAAGTCAAAGGGTAATTATCTTACAAGGCACAGAGGATCCCATAGTTCCCTTTTCTTCAGCCATTACCCTTCACAACATGCTAAAAAGGGCTAAATTAATAACTTTCTTAGGAGGACACTTCCCAAAGGATGAAAGTTTTATCTTTGAGGTTCTCAAAAGCTTGCAGTAGTTATGAAGAATGGGCTATACCCCAAAGGTACTGCGCCCAAAGGCTAAGAAGCTTGGCAAAGATTGAGGGCACAGCTCTTGATGTGGGCTGTGGTACGGGCTTTGCAAGTGAAGGGTTAGAAAAGGCATTGGGTGTGGATATAGCCATAGGGATGTTGAAGCTCTATAAGGAGAGGTTTGGTAGGGCGGTCCTTGGAGATATCCATAGATTACCCTTTAAAGATGGAAGCTTTGATTGGGTAATTAGCAGCTTTGCCCTTCACTGGACCCATATAAACAGAAGCATACCCGAGCTTATTAGGGTTTGCAAAGGTAATTTGCTGTGCGCCTTGCCAGTGGAGGGCAGCCTTCCTCAGTTTGGCTTTCCCTTCCCAAAGGTGGAGGATATAGAAGAGATATTAAAAGAAAAGGTAAGAATAAAAAGCTTTTTCCTTGAAGAGGTTCTCATACCCTTTCGTGGTTGGGACCTTGTGAGGTTTTTCCATTATACGGGATCCTCCTACAACCCTCATTTTAATGGTGATATAATCTCAAAGAAAAGGATTGAGGATATGATTAAGGCAATTGACAAAGCCTTTTTTAAAGTTCTATTCTTTTTATGTGAGGTAAGGAGATGAAGAGGAGGTTGAGGATGTTATCTATTACGAGCCTATTCCTTTTGCTGACCCTCTTTTTCGGTTGTAAGGCTCAACAGGTTCAAAGTGCCATTCCTTCTCAAAAAGAAGAAAGACCTCTGATAGTTTCCGACGTGCTCTCTCAGTTTGAGCAGGAGCTTACCTCCATAGTAGAGGCAGTATCGCCCTCCGTGGTTACCATCTTTGCCACCCAAGAGACAAGGGAAATAGAAATACCTTTCCCCTTTCCCATGCCTCCCCAAGAGAGAAGGTCCCTTGGCTCTGGTGTGATAATAGACCACAAAGGGAATAAGCTCTACATACTCACAAACACCCACGTGGTACAGAACGCAAGGGATATAAGGGTAAGGATAGACAGGCATATAGAAAAAAGGGCAAGGATAGTGGGCACAGACCCAAAAACGGACGTGGCGGTTATAGAGACAGATGACAAAGATATACCCGATGTGAAAAATAGGTTAGCAAGGCTTGGTGATTCAGACAAGCTAAAGGTGGGGCAGTTGGCTATAGCCATAGGAAACCCCTACGGCTTGGAAAGAACTGTCACGGTAGGTGTTATATCTGCACTAAAAAGGGCGATAGGCATAACCCAATACGAAAGCTTTATCCAGACAGATGCAGCTATAAACCCGGGTAATTCGGGAGGTCCCCTTGTAAACATAAGGGGTGAGGTCATAGGTATAAACACCGCCATACTGGCGGAGGGTCAAGGACTTGGCTTTGCCATACCCATAAACTTGGCAAAATGGGTCGCTGACCAGCTTATAGAAAAGGGTAAGGTGGTAAGGGGTTGGCTTGGTGTGGTTATACAGGATATAACACCCGATATGGCAGAAAGCCTTGGTGTAAAAGAGGGTGTTATAATAGCCCAGATAATGCCCTCAAGCCCTGCGGATAAGGCTGGCTTAAAGATAGGGGACATAGTGGTGGAGATAGAGGGTCAAAGGGTTTCAGAGGTAAGAGACCTTCAGTTTAAAATAATGAAAACTCCGCCGGGCAAAGAGATAAACTTGAAGATAATAAGGGAAGGTAAAGAAATAAATATAAGGGCAAAGGTGGGAGAGATGCCCGAAGAAAGGCAGATATCAAAAAGCCAAGAGGGAGAAGAAGACTTAGGGCTTTTACTTAGGGACCTAACTCCAGAAGAGGAAAGGAGGCTTGGTGTAAAAGGTATGCTTGTGGTAAGGGTTTTGCCCAACAGCCTTGCCATGCAAAGCGGCCTGATCCCCGGCGATGTGATACTCCAAGTGGGCAACAGGGCTATCTCAAAAGTTGCAGAGTTTCAACAGATAATACAAACTCTAAGAGAGGGTGGAAGGGATAGGGCTCTATTGCTTGTAAGGAGAAGAGATAGTAATCTCTTCTTGGTTTTAAGGTTGAGGTAAAAAGATGACGCCCGACACAGAACAAGAGCTTATAAACCAGTATTTAAAAAAGGTTGCCAAAATCCCCCTCCTAACACCGGAAGAGGAAAAGGAAATAGCCAAAAGGGCAAAGGAGGGAGACCAAGAAGCCTTTAGGAGGCTTGTAGAATCCAACCTTAGATTTGTTATAAGCATAGCCAAGCAATACTTGGGCTATGGACTTCCCCTTTCTGAGCTTATAGCTGCTGGAAACTACGGGCTAATAGAGGCGGCAAAAAGGTTTGACCCCGACAGGGGTGTAAAGTTTATCTCCTATGCCGTTTGGTGGATAAGGCAGTCTATAATGCAAGCCCTTTCCCAACAAACGGGTGCTGTGCGTATTCCCATAAAACAGTCCCACATAATAAACCGTATTAGCTCCATATACAGCAAGCTATATAAAGAGCTTGAAAGGGAGCCAACTATTGAGGAGATAGCCTACGGATACACAAGGGAGTTGGTACAAAAGGAGCTTGAAAAGGAGCTTGGCAGAGAGCCCACTCAAGAGGAGGTGGAAAAGAAAATAGAAAAGGAAGGCTACAAGATCAGCCCGGAGGAGGTAGAAAAAAACCTTCAGCTTTGCGGGGCACCCCTTTCCCTTGATGCACCGGTGGGAGAGAACGAAGATACCTTCTTTGTGGATTTTCTAAGTAGGCACGGCACCGCAGACGTGGAGGAGAAGATAATAAGCGAGGTTTTGGAAAAGGAAATAAATGAGCTTTTGGATAGGTTACCCGAGAAGGAAAGGAGAGTATTGGAGCTTAGGTTTGGCTTGAGGGGAGAAGAGCCGAGGACTTTGAGGGAGATAGGAGATATACTCCAGATATCAAGAGAAAGGGTGAGGCAGCTTGAAACGAGAGCTTTGAGAAAGTTAAGAAATATGGCTATGAAAAGACATCTAAAAGACTTTTTGAGCTGATGCTTTCGGGCCTTTTGTTGGTAGATAAGCCCAAGGGTATAACCTCTATGCAGGTGGTGGAGGGTATAAAAAACCGCTTCAAAGTAAAAGCGGGACATACGGGCACCCTTGACCCAATAGCCACAGGCCTTATGCTAATCCTTATCGGCGAAGCCACCAAGTTTTCCCAGTTTTTTACAAGCCTACATAAAGCTTACCTAAGCACCGCAAAGCTCGGTGAGATAAAGGATACCTATGATGAAGAGGGTAAAACCTTGGAGGTTAGAGAGGTTAATGCTTCCTGTGAAGAGGTAAAGGAAGCATTAAAAGATTTCCTTGGGAAAATAACACAGACACCTCCACCCTTCTCCGCAAAGCACATAGAGGGTAAAAGGGCTTATGAATTGGCAAGGAAGGGTTTGGAGGTAAAGATAAAGCCTGTGGAGGTAGAGGTGTATAGGGCTGAGTTGCTAAAATGTTCTTTACCCTATGTAGAACTCCTTTTTGAGGTTTCCTCGGGTACCTACATAAGAAGCTTGGTGCACGACCTTGGCATAAAACTTTCCTGCGGAGCCCACGTGGTGCAACTAAGAAGAATAAGGGTGGGGAATTTCCATGTGGAAAAATCTGTTAGCTACGAAAGGCTTATGTCCCTTGAGGATATAAGGGGACTTTTGATACCCATAGACGAAGCCCTGAGTTTTCTACCAAGGATAAACCTAAGGAGTGAGTTTTCAAGGAGGGTCAAAAAGGGAGCGATTGTAAAGCTTGCTGCTCCTTATGAGAAAACCTTCCTCAGGCTGTACGAAGGGGAAAACTTCCTTGGAATAGGTCTTATAGAAGGGAATAAACTAAAGCCTTACAGGCTTATGCAAGAGCTTTAAGCCTTTCCTCTATATGGTGCTCTATGAGAGCCTCTATTATCTCATCAAGCTTGCCCTCTAAGACATCCCCCAACTTGTAAAGGGTGAGGTTTATCCTATGGTCTGTCACCCTGTTCTGTGGAAAGTTGTAGGTTCTTATCTTTTCGCTCCTTTCCCCTGTTCCCACTTGCTGCTTCCTTTCTTTGGCTATCTCCATCTCCTTTTGCCTTTCAAAGAAGTCCCTTAGGCGTGCGTAGAGTATTTTAAAAGCTTTTTGTCTGTTTTGGAATTGGGACCTTTCATCTTGACAGGATACACTTATACCCGTGGGTATATGGGTTATTCTTACGGCGCTCTCGGTGGTATTAACGTACTGACCGCCTGCACCGCTGGCACGGAAGGTTTCAATCCTTAGATCCTTTGGATCTATGTGTATTTCTGTTTCATCTGTTTCTGGAAGCACTGCCACCGTTGCCGTTGAGGTGTGTATTCTACCCCCTGCCTCCGTTACGGGCACCCTTTGTACCCTATGAACACCGCTTTCAAACTTAAGCCTTGAGTAGGCTCCCTCACCCTCTATGAGGGCTATTACCTCTTTGTATCCACCCAAGCCCGTTTTGTTGGCGGATAGGATGCTAAACTTCCAGCCCTTTTCCTCTGCGTATTTTTGGTACATGTTGAGTAGGTCTGCCACAAAGAGGGCTGCCTCTTCTCCACCAACACCCGCCCTTATCTCCAGTATGACGTTCTTACTGTCCTTTGGGTCCTTGGGCAGCATCAATATTCTTATCTTCTTCTCTAAGCTTTCTAACTCTTGGGAAAGCCTTTGGATCTCTTCCTTTGCCAATTCAGAAAGATCTGGGTTTTTGAGAAGCTCCTTGGCACCCTCCAAGTCCCACAGTAGCTTTTTGTACTCTTTGTATGCCTTGTATATATCCTCTAATTCCTTTAGCTCTTTGCTTAACTTTGCCAAAGCCTCCCGGTTGGAAACCACCTCTGGGTCGCTTAGCTTGTATTGTAGCTCTAAATACTTCTGTTCCGCTACCTTTAACCTTTCTTCTATCTCCTGGCTTAGCATTACTTTTTGACCATCTCAAGGAAGGCTGGTTTAACCCTTAACTTGCCCGTATAGAAGGGGTGGCAAGCGTTGCAGGTTTCAAGATAAAGGGTGCCCCCCTTGGTGGAAAGCAAGGTAAATTGATTGCCACAACCGCACACAAACATCGTAGGCTTTAACTCTGGATGTATGCCCTTCTTCATCCTTTTACCTCCACAAGCTTATCTATTATAGCAGATTTTAGCCTTTCCAAAAGTTTTGGCAATCCCTCAAGGCTGTTTACACCTCCTTGTACCAAGTCATCCCTTCCACCACCGCCACCACCTAAGATTTCCCTTATTATCTGCATAAGTTCTTTGGCAGATAGTTTTTGGGATAGAGCCTTAGAGATAGCTATAAGGAAGGAAGCTTTATCTTCTTTTTTGTTGAGAAGGAAAACCACAGCCCTATCGTTTTTGCTTCTTATGTTGTCCGCAAGGGTTAAAAGGTCTTTTGGTTGGGCATCTTCCAATAGGTTAAAGTAAAAATCCACCACACCAAGGTTTTCTACCTTTAACTGGCTTTGACTTTGCCCCGCTAAAAGTTTTTCCCTTAGTCGGTTTATCTCCCTCTCCTTTGCTTTTAGCTCCTCCAATAGTTTTTCAATAGCCTTTGGCAAGTCCTCTGTGGATGTGCCCAAAAGGTGAGAAGATTCAAGCAGCAATTTTCTCTCTTTGAAGGCATCTTCTACTGCCCATCTGCCTGTTTTTGCCACTATACGCCTTACCCCCGCACCCACCGAAGACTCGGAAACTATCTTAAAGTAGCCTATATCACCCGTTCTATTTACATGGGTTCCACCGCACAGCTCCTTTGAAAAATCCCCAACGCTTAAAACTCTGACCCTTTCCCCGTATTTCTCCTCAAAGATGGCAATTGCACCGCTTTTTACAGCAGATGGATAGTCCATTTCCTCCACAAGGACTGGCTCGTTTTTCCTTATATGATAATTAACAAGCTCCTCCACTTTTTTTAGTTCCTCTTCTGTCAAGGCTGAAAAGTGGGTACAGTCAAAGCGTAAATACTGGTCCGAGACAAGAGATCCCGCTTGCCTTACATGCTCTCCCAAAACTTCCCTTAACGCTGCATGCAAGAGATGAGTGGCAGTATGGTTTCTTTTTATGTCTTCCCTTCTTTCCTCTTCTATGTGGGCAAGGACCTTGTGGCCCACCCTTATGACTCCCCTTACCACATAGCCAATGTGGGATATGAGGCCATCAAGGGGAGATTGAGTATCCTCCACAAAGAAAAGCCCCTCATGGGAGATAATGCTACCCTCATCACCCACCTGACCGCCCCTTTCTGCGTAAAAGGGTGTTTCCCTCAAAAATACTTCTCCCTTTTCTCCTTCTTTGAGTTCTGAGACAAGCTCGCCATCCTTTACAAGGGCTATTATCTCTGTGTCTGTCTTTGTTTTTTCATAACCTACAAAAAGGGAGGTTTTACCAATATCCCTTAGATGGTGATATAGGGGCTTTACCTCTTTCGTTTCTATCTTGAAATGCTTTCTTGCCTTTTCTCTTTGTTCTTCCATCTCCCTTTGGAAGCCTTCCATATCAAGCCTTAGCCCCCTTTCCCTTGCCATATCCTCAAGAAGGTCCAAGGGAAAGCCATAGGTATCGTAAAGGGTAAATATAACCTCTCCCCCTATTACGCCTTCGGCTTTTGCCAAGAATTCCTCCACGTAGGGCATAGCCCTGCGCAGGGTATTTATAAACCTTTCCTCTTCCCCCTTTACGACGGATTTTATAAAGGCTTTACTTTGAAGCAGCTCGGGATAAGGGTCTTTCATTATATCCACCACAAGGTCTATACCTCTATACAAGAAGGGCTCTTGAATGCTTAACTTGTAGCCATACCTCATAGCCCTTCTGAGGATTCTCTTTATCACGTACCCTCTGCCGGCGTTGGAGGGCAAAACCCCATCTCCTATGGCAAAGGTTAGAGCCCTAAGATGGTCTGCTATTACCCTTAGGGCGCTGTCTGTTTCATAATCCTTTCCGTATTCCTTTCCCGATAGCTCTTCCCCAAAGCTTATGAGGGGTCTTATAAGGTCTATTTCAAAGTTTGTCCTTTTGCCCTGGAGTACGCTTGCAACCCTTTCAAGTCCCATACCCGTGTCTATGTTGGGCTTTGGAAGGGGGGTTAGATTTCCCTTCTCATCCCTATTGTATTGCATAAAAACCAAGTTCCAAATTTCAAGGTGCCTTTCGGGCTCGTACTCTGGACCTCTATCCACGTATATCTCAGAGGATGGTCCGCAAGGACCCGTATCTCCCATCTGCCAAAAGTTATCCTCCTCGCCCATTCTCCATATGCGATCCTCTGGCAAGCCTATATGATCACGCCATATAAGGAAGGCCTCTTCATCCTCTTTGAAAACGCTCACATAGATCTTTTCCTTTGGTATTTTTAGATAATCTACAACAAACTCCCAAGCGTACTCTATGGCTTCCCTTTTAAAGTAATCACCAAAGGAGAAGTTTCCAAGCATTTCAAAGAAGGTATGATGTCTGGAGGTAAAGCCAACGCTTTCAAGGTCGTTATGCTTTCCAGATACCCTTAGACACTTTTGACAAGAAACAGCCCTTGTATAAGGTCTTTTTTCAACACCAAGGAACACATCTTTAAAGGGTACCATACCCGCATTTACAAAAAGTAAAGTAGGATCCTTTTCTGGCACAAGGCTTGCAGACTTTACCCTTGTATGCCCCTTTTTCTCAAAGAAGCTAAGAAAAAGCTCGCGGATTTCATGTCCTGTCATAGGAATAGATATTATACACTCTTCACCCTGAGTGGAAAATTGTATGCAGCGGTGATTCAAAAACTACCCCAGCTTATTGCATACGCCCTTGGAGGAATCTATGATAGAATATTTCAAAAATCCAAGAGGTGGAAAAGATGCGCTGGGAAAATGTGTATCCTTGGGAAGGAAAGGCAAAGATACCTTCAGAGGGAAGCTTTATAACACTCAAAGAGGACAAAAGCCTTGAGGTACCCAATACCCCTATCATTCCCTTTATTGAGGGAGATGGCATAGGTAAAGAGATAACCCCCGCCATGATACACGTGGTAAATACTGCAGTAGAAAAGGCTTATGGCACCAGTAGAAAAATATACTGGGTGGAACTCTTGGCGGGCGACAAAGCCGAGGAAAAAACATCTAATCGTATGCCAGAGGAAACCCTTGAGGTGTTAAAAGAAGCCATAGTTTCTATAAAGGGACCCCTTGGCACACCCGTGGGAAAGGCCGGAAAGTCTCTAAACGCCATACTTCGCCAGTCTATGGACTTTTATTCTGCCATAAGGCCTGTTTATTGGCTTGGGCAACCTGCCCCCATACCAAACCCCGAAAGGGTCAATGTGGCAGTCTTTAGAGAAAACTCCGACGACGTTTATATGAGCATAGAGTACATGCCAAAGGCAGAAAACACCAAAAAGCTAAGGGAGTTTTTCATAAAGGAGATGGGCGTTTCTGAGTATGCTCTTCCTGAGGATTGCGGTATAACGGTAAAGCCCATGAGTGAGTATAAAACCAAAAGGCATGTGAGAAAGGCCCTAAGGTGGGCTTTGGAAAATAACAAAAAGGTGGTAGCTGTTGTAGGAAAGGGCAACATTATGAAAGCCACAGAGGGAGCCTTTATGAACTGGGCTTTTGAGGTGGCAAAGGAGCCAGAGTTTGAAGGGAAGGTTATAACAGAAGGAGAACCAAAGGAAGGACAAGCGCTTATGGTAAGGGTTATCACAGACCAGATGCTTATGCAGCTGGTTTTAAAGCCAGAAGCCTATGACGTTATCATCACTCAAAACCTAAACGGTGATTACATATCGGACCTCGCTTCTGCCTTGGTTGGTGGTCCGGGCTTTGTTCCAAGTGGAAACATAGGAGATGGCTATGCCCTCTTTGAAAGCACTCACGGAACCGCCTACGATATAGCTGGCAAAGGCATAGCAAACCCCTTGTCTATTACCTTGTCGGGAGCCATGATGTTGGAATACTTGGGATGGAAAGAATCGGCGGAGTTGATCTACAAGGCTGTTAAAAAGACCATAGAGGATAGGATCGGCACTCCAGACATAGCCCACGGCTTTAGAAGGATGGGGCTTGAAGCAAAAGAAGTTAGCACTTTTGACTTTGCAAAGGCTATCGCGAGGGTGTGCCAAAAATCCCAATAGTAAAATTGTAGCCTGTTAAAAAGAAGTTCTTGGAGTAGTGGCGCTAACTGCTCTCTCCTGAGGGCTTTTATTGGTAAGAAAGGAAGACGAATTTGTCAGATTCCACGTTCGCCAGGGCTTTGCCCTTTTTCTCTGCGAAGTTGCTACTTTCCTTATAAGCTGGTTTCCATTTTTCGGTTGGATTATTGCCTTTTTTGCATGGTTTTTATGGGTGGTTCTATCAATTATTGGGATTGTGAATGTAATACGTGGCAAGATGAAGCCCTTACCTTTAATAGGTCAATTTGGAGAGCGTTTAAATGTTTAAGAAAATACTTTTATTTTTTTGCTTTATTTCTTGTTTTATCTCCTGCTTTCTGATGTTTCCCCTGATGGGCGCTACGCTGCAATTCTACACGGTAGGGAGCGCCTTCATGGTTGGGCTACGCTTGTTATTTGGGATATCTATAATAGAAGAGTGATTCAGAGGATTGGTGATAAGGAGAGGAGGATGCTACAAAGTATCTCCTCTGGCTTTCGCTTAATATATCCGCCTGCAATACTAACAAAGGATTGGAGGTTTTTATTAACTCTTAGGCAGGATGGAGTCTTGGAGCTGTACCAGAGGAAATGAGATTGTACAGAATGCCTATATTATTTTTCTGTGAAGCTCTTTATAGTGGAGAGTCCCACAAAGGCAAAGACTATTGGAAAGTATTTAGGGAAGGGGTGGATTGTATCCGCTACAAGGGGGCATATAAAGGATTTGCCACCGAATAGTTTGGGAGTTGATGAGGAGACCCTAAAGCCCAACTTTGTGTGGATAAAGGGGAAAAAGGCTCTTATGGAAAATATAAAGAAGATAGCCCAAAGGGCACAGGCAATATACATAGGGACAGATCCCGATAGAGAAGGGGAGGCTATTGCCTACTTTGTCTATAAGGAGCTTCAAAAGCTAAAAAAGCCCATGAAAAGGGTGGTCTTTTTTGAGATAACAAAGGAGAGCATCAAGCAGGCTTTGGAAAATCCCATGGAGATAAACCAAAACCTTGTAAAGGCTCAGTTTGCCCGGAGGATTTTGGATAGGTTGATAGGTTATAAGCTTTCTCCTTATCTTTGGAAAGCCTTTAAGAAAAACACCCTTTCCCTTGGAAGGGTTCAATCGCCCGCCTTGAGGCTTATAGTGGAAAGGGAGAGGCAAATACAAAGCTTTAGGAAAAAGGAATACTACTACATAAGGGCCATCTTTGAAAAGGATGGTGTGGAGTTTTCCGCCCTTTGGGACTATAGGTTTGAAAAGCCCGACAACGCAAAGCCTTATCTTCAAAAGTTAAGGTCTGTCCTTTTTGAGGTGGCTGAGTACTTTGAGGTGGAGGAAAGGTTGCAACCACCACCGCCTTTTATAACTTCCACTCTTCAAAGCACCGCCAACGCCTTGTTAAAGATGAAGGTGGAAGAGGTTCAAAGGATAGCCCAAAGCCTTTATGAGGAAGGCTACATAACATATCCACGTACCGATAGCCACAGGATCAGCTCTAAGAAGGCTCAGGAGTTTATGAAATACATAGAGAAAACCTACTCAAAAGAGTATGTGGGCTTTTTGAGGAATTTTAAAGAAAAGGCAAGCGCCCAAGGAGCCCATGAGTGTATAAGGCCTACAAGCACAGAAATTCCCCCTTTGCAAGGCAAAGCCCTTGAACTCTACCAGCTTATCTTTAAAAGAACTTTGGCAAGCTTGGCAAGAGAAGCCCTACTTAAGAAAAAGACCGCCCTTTTGATACCCATCTATGAAAAGAAAAAGGGAGAGGATATAAAGCTTTTGGTAAGGGGTAAAGAGCTTATCTTTGATGGATATTTAAGGATATATCCAGAGGATATGGAGCTTTCTTCTCTTCCAAGGCTTTCCAAGGGAGAAATTTTGAAGGCAAAGGAGATAAAGTTGGAAAAGAGGCAAACGCAACCGCCCCAAAGATACACCGAAGGAAGCCTTGTGAAAAAGCTTGAAGAACTTGGGATAGGAAGGCCCTCCACCTATGCTGTTATAATAAAAACCTTGAAGGATAGGGGCTATGTGGTAGAGGAGAAAGGTTATCTAAGGCCCACAGAACTTGCCTTTGAGATTATAGATTTTGTAAAATCAAACTTCCTAAAGGTGGTAGATTATAAATTTACCAGTATTATGGAAGGGGGGTTGGATGAGGTGGAGGAAGGAAAAAGGGATTGGAAAATTATGGTAAAAGACTTTTTTAAGGAGATAGTGGAAGATGGAAGTAATCTTGGATAAGTTTAAGGGTGTTTTGGTGGGTGGTGCTCTTGGGGATGCCCTTGGTAAAAGCCTTGAGGATGTGCCTTTGGAGGAAGTAGTGGGCTTTTATGGGGGAGTTGTAAGGGGTTTTGTAGAACCACACCCTCTTAGCCCATCGGTAGGGTTAGAACCGGAGCAAACCACCGATGAGACCACAATAAGCGTGCTTTTGGCGGAAAGCATAATAGAAAAAAAGTCCATAGACCCCTATCACTTCTTTTTAAAACTAAAAGAATGGGCAAGCAAGGAAGAAAGCCATCGTTATGCAGACCCCACCTTGATAACCGCCATAGACCTACTTTCTTCGGGCATTGACCTTGAATCTGCCGGGCTTGTCTCCTTTTCTGTGGAAGGTGTTCTCAGATGTACCATCACTGGGCTTTTCCACTACTACAACCCTCTGATTGCCCTTGAGGCGGGCAGGCTTGTAAGCCTTATAACCCACAAAAGCAAGGAAATTTATGATGCCAGTGCAGTGGTTTCCGGCCTTGTATCCCTTTTACTCCTTGAAAGCTATAACCTTGAAGATTTTCAAGAAAGGATAGCCCTTATTGAAAGGCTGAAGAGCTTTATGAAGTACGAAGGGAATAAAAAATACCTTGATAGAGTAAAGGAGCTACTCCAAGAGGAAGCAGACTATGAAGAAGCTATATATCACTTGGGAAACTCCTCCTTTGTTTTTGAGGCTTTGCCCATATCCCTTTTCCTGTTTTTGAGGTACATAGAAGATCCTTTGCTTGCCTTTTGGTACGGTGTAAATGCCTGCGGTATGGTGGGCGGAGATACGGATTCCATTGGTTATCTTTTGGGCTCCTTTGTGGGAGCCTATGGGGGTATATGGGTCTTTCCCTTGGAACTGCTTGAAAATTTAGAAAATTACCAGTATTATATTTCTTTGGCAGAAAAACTATACTATACAACCATGGACTTTTTGGAAAGGAGGAGCTAAGGATGGCTTACAAGCTGCAAGAGGCCTTTTTAAACACTGCAAGGAAAAGAAGGGTAAAGGTCACCATCTATCTCATTAACGGAATTAAACTTCAAGGAAGGATAAGATCTTTTGACCTTTACACCATTTTGATAGAGGACGGAAGACAACAGACCTTGGTCTATAAACACGCCATTACCACCCTTATACCTGCGGAAAAGATGGAAATAGAGTTTGAAGAGGAAGGAGTGCCCGGGGCTGTATAGCCCCAAACTTTAAAACATGCCCGGCGGCTTTCCTTTGGATACCACCAACCTTTCCACGGGCTGGCCGCCCTTTAGATGGCTTTGGACTATCTCCTCCACATCTTCAACCCTAACATTCCCATACCACACACCCTCTGGATAGATCACAAGGGTGGGACCCAAACCACAGGGACCAAGACAACCCGTGGGAGTTATGGCAATGCTCATAAAAAGCTCTGGGTCCATCTGAACCTTTTCCATAAGCCTCATATAGATATCTCTGGATCCCTTTTCTGCACAGGAACCCATGGGATGACCTGGCGGTCTTTGATTGACGCATACGAAAAGGTGCCTAAACTCCATAATAGACCTCCTTTTGAGATTTTTGGAGTATTCTACCAAAGGCTTTTGAAGTTTTGTATGAGAGTAATCACCTTTTAAGGAGGGGAGGAAGAACCTCCCCGAAGGTCCTTAGAACTTCCAGTTTAGACCCAAAGATAGGGCATTTTGGGCGTTGGAAGCTTCAACTTGAAGACCTATACCAGCATTATCCGTAGCCTTTACAGTCTTTTTGAAGGCATGCTTGTATGCCACATCTACGCTAAAGGTCTTGGTAAATTCATATCCAAGACCAAGGGTTATATGCTGTTCCGTTATAGCGGGAAAGCCTATTAAGTTAAACCATGCTATTTGAAAATCGCTAAAAGTTGCTGAAAACTTGGGAATGTTGTTGGCGTTCATGGGGTTTTTTGCACCGCCCTCTATTGGAGACTTTCCATAGTTATAACCAGCCCTTAGGGCAAGCTTTGGAGTGGGTTTGTACTCACCACCCAAAGCTATAACCCATTGATCTTTCCATTGGAAATGCTTGTAGCCATCGGCATTTTTCCAGTTTATCCACCTTAGGTCTATGCCTGCCTTTAGATTATTCATAGGCTTTACACCCAAACCAAAGGCAAGCTCTTGGGGCTGAGTGAGCTTAAGGTCTTCAAACCTCCCATCATTATTAGAGTCAAAAACTCTTTTGTAGGTCATAGAAACTGGGCTTTGGTAGGTTATACCCGCAAAGACAAAGTCGCCCATGTTGTATGCCAAGCCTATTTGGGCACCTATGCCGTAGGTTTGAGATTGACCGCCCCCTGCGTTCCAGCATGTGGGAGGATTTCCGGGAATACACATGTTCGCCCCCATATCCAAAGAGCCATAAGCCAAATGGATGGCACCTGCCACAGATAGGGCATCGCTGACCTTGTAAGAAAGAGCTGGAATTACCCTCATAAACTGGAAGGTGGTATGCATGTTGGCAAGTCCTGGGTCTTGATTTCTATAATCTACACCCATCCCGGATACACCAAAGGCTCCTAAACCAAGGGTTAGCTTGTTGTTTATCTGATGTACTATGCCCACCTCTGGCACTACAAAGAGGTCTGCCTTGCTTTTTCCGGAGGCTGTTGGTCCGGGACCCATAGGGGTTACGTTGCTTTTTGCCTTCACCTCTGGCATAAAGATTATTCCACCAAAGCTCACATTAAAACCCTTGTACTTGCTCATCCATGCTGGGTTTCTAAAGATGCTGTCGGTGGGTCCTACGGGCATGCCCACACCTATGCCACCCATACCCCTTGAGGCTGGAGATACTCCAATAAGGTTATCTCCGTTGGTGGCAAAGGAGATACCTGCAAGGCTAAAAAAAACTGTGGCTGTTATAATCTTTCTCATTTTTTACCTCCTTTTAAAGGTTTCTCAAGTAGATTAACACCTAAGGAATGTGAAAGGTATTAAAAGTTTTTTATGGAGAATTAAGTATGTGTTATATTAGCAGTTTAGAATATTATGAACTTTCTTATGGCACACATGTTGTTGGAGGACTTTGACTTGTGTGCTTGTGTATGTATAATTTCTCACCCAGCGTATATTTTCTACTATAATTTAAACCGATGGAAGTTTTTGTTTTGGATACGAGCGTCTTTACAAACCCAGATATATACACCCAGTTTGAAAAAGACCAGATAGGGGCCATAGAAAACTTTATATCCTTGGCTACACACACACACCTAAGCTTTTACATGCCCGTATCCGTTTATGAGGAATTTACCAAGATGGTGGAGTTGGGAAGTCTAAAGCCAAAGTTTGAACTTGCAGTAAGGATAAGGTCTCCAAGAAGGTTTAACCTTATGGTACCTGCAGAGTTTTTGTATGAGTTTATAGAAGAGGTGCGATATAGAATAAACAAAGGGCTAAGGATAGCGGAGGAACATACAAAAGAAGCAGGTAAGTTGAAGGAAGAGGATGTGGGAAGGCTTATAAACAAACTCAGGGAAAAGTACCGTGAAGCCCTAAGGGTCGGTATCATAGACAGCAAAGAAGACCTCGATGTGCTTTTACTTGCCTATGAGCTTGATGGTATATTGGTTTCTGGTGATGAAGGACTAAGAAGCTGGGCGGATAAGGTGGGCATAAAGCTTATAGACCCAAAGGGCTTACGCCTTATACTTGAGAGCTATACAATAAGGTCTTAGTCTATTATAACCCCGCCGCCCAATACATGCCCCAGAAGCCCCGTCATGTTTAGAAAGACCTTTTCAAACTCCAAGACCCAAAAGTCTCCCTTTTTATCTAAGGACAACATATTTACCTGTATATGCGTAGAGGCATGTTTTATCTGTTCTAAGAATAGGAGAGCTCTATCTTTGCTTCTAAACCTACATCGGAAAACCCTATAAACTTTACCTTCTTTCCTTGCCATCTCACAAGCTTCAAAAAGGCCTTCAAGAAAGGCTTTACCCAAGTCCTCATAAAGCTTATCCTCTTTGTTAAGCTTTTCCTCTTCTACAAAAAGGGCAAGCCTCAAAAGCCTGTTGGTGTAATAATCTGCAGGAAGACCAAGCATGTTAAGGGATGTAATCTTTATATCATTAAGATTTGCATAACTGGTTATATATTTGACTCGCTTGTCCCTTTCTGAGTCTTCTTTCAAGACCACTCCCTCTTTTTTTTCTTCATTGAGCCTTTTCAAAAGCTTTTTTAAGTCTTCCACCTGTGCAGGAGTGTATAGACCATACCTTTCCACACTTGGAAGATTAAATTTCTCTATGATCCTTAATTTTTCCCCGTAGGGCAAAAAGCCCTGCCTGTTTTTTTGCATTATATCAAAGAGAAAAAAGGCTATGTCCTCTTTAACGTAGGGTGGTGATTCCTCCACGTAGGGATTTTCTGGACCCGCCACCTCCACACAGAGGACAAGTTTTGGATATTCCTCAAAAACCTCCAAGCTTATAAAATCCCTTATCCTATCGGTGGTAAAGGCGCATACATAGCCTCCTCTGGTTAAAGCATACACCTCTCCCTTGTGCATAAAGATCCTAACATTGTAGCCATCCACCTTTTCTTCCACCCAAAAGGGATCCTTAAACTGCTCCTTTATTCCTGTGGAAAGCTGGAATATCCTACCTATGTGGGGATAGCCCCAGATTACGGTATCTTTGAAAATAACCGTACCCCTTGGTATCTCCTTAAAATCGTCGGTAAAGCGTAGGTATTCTAAATCTCCGTAGGCTTCACTCCTTATCTTATTTTTTTTGAGGGCATCCTTTAGAAGTTCTTGAGGTATCATAGGTATGATTATATTATCCCTAAACACGCTTGGTGAAAATTGCACATAGGGGATCAATTGGATCAATCAAAAGGGGCTTTGGTGAATAGCTCCATAGGGGATGTCTTTTGGGAAACTTTGACTCTCCTGTTTGAGAAGCTAATGAGATATGCCCGTTTAGAGTTTGGGAATATGATAATGAAGTATAATATGGTTTGGGAGGTTTATATGTTTGAAGGTTTTGAGGAACTAACGGATAAAGACTTTTACGAGAAGGCTATGGCGGGGGAAAAGCCTGCTGTGGTTTTGCTTACCACTCCAGAGAACTCCTATAACCACAGCCTTTACCAGGTCCTTGTAAAATACCAAAGGATATACGGCGATAAGATAAACTTTTACTGGCTTGATGTTAGCAAGAATACAAGCGCGGAGGACCTGGGGGTTTTCAGCTTTCCCACAGTCCTTTACTTTAGGGATACTATGGAACTGGAAAGGCACGATTATGTACCTTCCGAGGAGGATGTGGAGAAAGCCATAAGGAGATTGCTAAGGCTATGAAGCTTTTGTGGGCTCCTTGGAGAAGCCAGTACGTGGAAAAGGTAGATGAACAAAAGGGTTGTTTTTTGTGCGAGGCAGTTTCTCAGCCCGAGGAAAAATTAAGGGATTTCCTTGTGCTTTATAGAGGAAAGTACTCCTTTGTGATCTTTAACAAATACCCCTATAACCCAGGACATCTTATGGTGGCGCCCATAGGGCACCTTGGAGACTATCTTTTGCTTGATGAGGAAACCATCCAGGAGATGCATAAACTAACAAAGATAGCTTTAGAGGTAATAAAAGAAATAATGAAGCCCCATGGGATAAACATGGGCTATAACCTTGGCAGGGCAGCTGGGGCAGGCTTGGAAACTCATATACACCTTCATATAGTGCCCAGGTGGTTTGGGGATACCAACTTTATGAATACCCTTGCGGATGTAAAGATTATCTCTCAAGATCTTTATGATCTTTATGACAGGATGAAGCCTATTTTTGAAAAGTTTTTGAATGCTTGAGGTAAAAGACCTAAGGCTTTGGTACGGCGATAGGGAGATTTTAAAGGGAATAAGCTTTTACCTTATGGAAGGGGAAGTTTTGTGCCTTGTGGGAGAATCTGGCTCTGGCAAAAGCTCCATCCTTCTTTCCATTATGGGCTTATTGCCAGAAAATGCCAAAATAAGTGGCTCTATAAAGTTTCAAGGAAAGGAGCTTGTGGGACTTTCGGAAGGGAAATATAGAAGCATAAGGGGAAGGCATATATCCATGGTCTTTCAGGAGCCTTCAGCCTACCTTGATCCCCTTTTTAAAATAGGCAGCCAAATAGAGGAAGCCTATAGGGCACATTTTAAGGGTGGAGAAGTTAAAAAGATTGTATTAGAAACTCTTAAAAAGGTAGGTATACAGGACGGTGAAAGGGTCTATAACAGCTATAGCCATCAACTTTCTGGCGGTCTAAGGCAAAGGGTTTGCATTGCCATAGCCACCCTATGCAATCCCAAAATAGTGCTTGCGGACGAGCCAACCACAGCCTTGGATGTATCCCTTCAAAGCAGGATATTGAAGCTTTTCAGAGATATGAAGGAAGAGGGCAAAAGTGTTATATTGGTGACCCACGACTTTGGTGTGGTGGCGGAGGTGGCAGATAGGGTAATAGTTTTAAAGGATGGAGAGATTGTAGAGGAGGGCGATGCCTTTGATATCTTTGACAATCCAAGGCATCCCTACACGCAGGAGCTTTTAAGGGCTATTTAGAAAAGAGATACTTTTCAAGCCCGATCAAGATCTTTTCTGGAGAAACTTCATAGCTTCCCCTTCGCAACTGATCCTTTATGCCTTCCACCTTCCTTTCAAGGTCTTCATAATCCGCTTTTTGAGTATTCCTTAGCTCTTGTGGGATCTCAACCTTTACTGCCTCTTCCTTTTTCTCCTGCGCTTGGGTTTTCTTTCTTTCCTCTACATCTGCTATATAGCCTATGATCCTTTGGAGTTCTACCCTGTCAATCATAACTATATTATCGGAAACTTACGAAAAATTTTCAATGGAAAAGAAAAGCCCCCTAGCGGGGGCAAGGGGTTATTTCCTTGCAAACCTTCTAAGGGCTACAAAAAAAGACAAGAGTAGGTAAAAGAGAGCATTTATAGGGCTTGTGCCAAAAGACATGGAACAACCACCTCCACCGCTACCACCTCCACCTCTCAAATCTCCTGTGAGATTTGATAATTCTCATACAAGTTTTATAAGTGCCAAGATATATTTTTAAAAGGTCAAGGAGGATAGCATGGCAATCAAGGACATAATGGATTCTCTAAGAGATGTAGCCGTTGAGAACTCAAGACTTTCGGAGCTTGTAAAGGATATAAAGCTTATAGGTCATACCCTTGAAATAATATACAGACTTCCCAAGAAGGGCTTAGAGGAGGAGATAGTGGAGAAAACTCAAAGGGCTTTGGAGGGCATTCCCGACGTGGAGGATGTAAAGATCAGGTTTGTGGAGGACATTCCCGCACAGCCCCTTATGGGGACTCCAGCCTTTACAAGAAGGAGGGTTCCCGGCGTAAAACATCTCATAGCGGTAGGTAGTGGAAAGGGCGGCGTAGGAAAGTCTACTATTTCTGCCAACTTAGCCCTTGCCCTTTCCAAGCTTGGGTATAGGGTAGGGCTTTTGGATGCGGATATATATGGTCCAAGCGTTCCCACCCTTTTGGGTATAAAGGGTGAAAGGGTTCATGTGGATGAGGAAAATAGGATTATTCCTATAGAAAAGTATGGTATAAAGACTTTATCCATCGGCTTTTTGTTGCCCTCGGAGGATACACCTGTAATATGGCGTGGTCCCATGCTTATGAGGGCTCTCACCCAGTTTCTTTTTGATGTGAGGTGGGGGGAGCTTGACTTTTTGGTCTTGGACTTGCCACCGGGTACGGGCGACGTACAACTTACCCTTGCTCAGAATGTTTATATGAGTGGTGCTATCGTGGTTACCACACCCCAGGATGTAGCCTTGGCGGATGTGAAAAAGGCTGTTGCCATGTTTAAAGAGGTTGATATTCCGATCCTTGGTGTTATAGAGAACATGGCTTACTTTGCATGCCCCGATAGCGGCAAAAGATATTACATCTTTGGAAAGGGTAGGGTACCAGAGTTTGCCACCACTTACGGACTAAAGATCCTTGGCTCCATTCCCATAGACCCTGATTTAGCGGAAACTTCCGACATGGGAATCCCAGTGGTAGAAAGCCATCCCGATTCGGAAAGCGCAAAGGCTTTCATAGGCATAGCAAAGCTAATAAGCGATATTTTACAAAGGAGGTAAAAGATGTTTATACAAAAGGCAAGCAAAAGGGTGGTCTATTTAGACCATATAGCTACCACACCAGTAGCTCAAGAGGTAATAGATGCAATGCTTCCCTACCTTAGGGAACACTTTGGAAATCCTACATCTCTTCACAGCTTTGGGCAAATTGCCAAAAAGGCTATAAACGAAGCCAGAGAAAAGTTGGCAACACTTATAAGAGCCAACTCCCCAGAGGAGATAATATTTACCTCTGGTGGTATAGAAGCAAACAACTTGGCCATAAAGGGTATAGCGGAGGCTTATGAAAAGAAAGGAAGGCACATAATTACCACAGAGATAGAACACCATTCCATACTCCATCCCTTGAAAAACCTTGAAAGAAAAGGATGGGAAGTAACCTACCTAAAACCCGATAAGTATGGCCTTATACACCCAGACCAGCTGGCAGAAGCCATAAGATCCGACACGGTTTTAATAAGCATAGGACACTCCAACAGAGAGATAGGCACCCTACAAAACATAAAGGAGCTTGTAAAGGCTGCAAAGGAGAAAAATCCAAAGGTTATCTTTCACACAGATGCCTGTCCTACCCTTGGCCATTATTCTGTGGATCTGAAGGATTGGGGTGTGGACGCTGCATCCTTTACCGCTCACCTCATGTATGGTCCTAAGGGAGTGGGAGCCCTATGGACAAGAAAGGGAGTAAAGGTAAAGCCCCTGATAGAAGGAGGGACTCAAGAAAGGGGTGTAAGGGCTGGCACGGAGAACGTGCCTGGTATAGTGGGCTTTGGTGCTGCCTGTGAGCTCGCCATGAAGGAGTTGCCCGATAGGATGGAAAGGCTTTCTCACTATAGAGAACAACTAAGAAAGGGACTTGAGGAAAAGCTTGATATGATAGAGTTTACGGGTCATCCCACTCAAAGGCTTCCCCACCATCTTTCCCTTATAGTTCATCTCATAGAAGGAGAGGCGATGCTTTTAAGGCTTGACCTTATGGGTATTGAAACCGCCTCTGGCTCTGCCTGTGTTTCCTTGGCTTTGAAACAATCCCATGTTCTCTTTGCCGTAGGCGTGCCAAAGGAAGTAGCTAATGGCTCCATAGTCTTTAGTTTTGGAAGAGATAACACTCAAGAGGACGTGGATTATGTATTGGAGGAGTTTCCCAAAACTGTCAAAATCTTAAGGGAGCTTTCTCCCTTTGCCAAGGAAAACTGGGAGCAGTACGTAAAGGGCAAAAAATGAAGATATTGGTACATGTTTGCTGCGCTCCCGATGCAGTATATTTCCTAAGGAGGCTGAAGGAAGACTATCCCCAAGCCCAAATAGTGGGCTTTTTCTACGACCCCAATATACATCCCTACGAAGAGTACAAGCTAAGGCTTGTGGAGACCAAAAGGGCTTTTGAAGAGCTTGGCATCCCTTTATATGAGGGTGAGTACGATATAGAAAACTGGCTTTATCATGTTAAAGGCTACGAAGAGGAGCCAGAGAAGGGCAAAAGGTGTGCCCTATGTTTTGATTACAGGCTTTTAAGAAGCTTGGAGTTTGCCAAACAAATAGGCGCCACTCATCTAACCACGACCCTTTTGATGAGTCCAAAGAAAGACTTTTTGATGCTAAAAGAGAGTGGAGATAAAGTATGTAAGCCAGCAGGTATAGAGTTCTTGGCTCTTGATTACCGAAAAGCTGGTGGCACTCAGGAGATGTTTAAGCTTTCAAAGGCTATGGAGATATACCACCAAGATTACTGCGGATGTATTTATGGGCTTTTTAAACAAAAAAAGGAAAAATCCATGTGGGACCTTGTATCCTTTCAAGGCAGAAGGCCAGGAAGCAAAGAAGAAAAACTTTTTATAAAAGAGGTTAGGCTTTTTGCAGAGTCCCAACTTGGTTTATCTTGCAAAGAGTGGGAGTTTAGCTTTCTAAACTGGAAGCTTCTTTTAGGGAAGATAGAAGTAGCCGGTGAGGTTATACCCTCTCTTGTAAAGCCCTTTTCTTCCTCCATAAGGGGCCTTTTAAAGGCTGAGCCCGTGGAAAAGGTAGGAAATACCATCTACTACAGCAAGGGAGGGCTTAGAGTGATACTCAAGGAAAAACTTGAGGATGAGCCCTTGGAGTCCATAGAGGGACTTTGCAATCCCACCTTTTTTGTTTCAAAGGATTACGAAAGCATCCTTTTAAATAATCGCATAAGCGCTACGCTGCAAACGGAGATAGCATATGATAACTCTTTGATGCTTTTGGTGGGAAGTGAGAGGGCAAGGCAGATATACAAAGTTCCCGCAGATACCTTACAAGAGGGCAAAGGTATAATCTTGGAAGGTGCCAAAGAGATCCTTGTTAGATTCTCAAGGGATATAGTCCTTGGAGAAATTGCTTTAATATTTGTGGGTGCAAGCACCCTTGGAGATCCCGGATCAAAGTACTTTGAGGAAAGAACAAACAAAAAGCCTATCCCTCTTCTTTGTAGTCAAACTCCTTAGACTCTATCCAAAATTTATCCATCTCCTCAAGGCTCATATCCTTTAGGTTTTTCCCCATCTCCTTTGCCTTTTTTTCCACATACCTAAACCTTTTTTCAAACCTGTCGTTTGCCCTTTGAAGACACATTTCCGCATCAAGCCCACATAACCTACCTATCTCCACCGCCGCAGTCAGAATATCACCAAGCTCGTGCTCCAAAGCCCTTTTGTCCCCAAGCTTTATAGCTTCCTTGAATTCCTCTATCTCCTCCATAAGCTTTTCCAAGGCTTGTTCTGGCTTTTCAAAATCAAAGCCCACAAGGCTTGCTCTATCTTGAAGCTTTTGAGACCTAAGAAGGGCAGGAAGACTTTTTGGAATCCCATCAAGGATGCTTTCACGGTCTTTTAGCTTCCTTTCCTCCCACCTTTTTAAAATCTCCTCTGGAGCTTCACATCCAAAAACGTGGGGATGTCTCTCTATAAGCTTTTTGTTTAACTCCTCTATAACCCCCCATATATCAAAGGCTCCTCTTTCCTTTGCAATCTGAGAGTGAAAAACCACCTGCAGAAGCAAGTCTCCGAGTTCCTCCTTTAGCTTTTTGTCATCCTTGGAATCTATGGCATCCAAAAGCTCGTAAGCTTCCTCAATTAGGTACTTTTTTAAACTCTTATGGGTCTGCTTTTTGTCCCACGGGCACTTTGCCCTGAGCTCTTGCATGATCTTCAAAAGTTGCTGAAAGGGGTTCATAGCACTTTATTATATTACTGGGGGTGTGTTAGAGAAATAATTTCCTACTTACGCCAAGTGAGAAGTTCCCTCATATGGGCAGTTTGTGAGCCGAGTTGTTTGAAGAATTTTTTTTGTATATGAAATAACTAACAAAGGAAGGCATTTGAAAGAGGTAGTGGTGCTAATTTTCTCCTAAGAAGGTTTTATATTGACACGAGCTCCCGCTTCAGGGGGCGGTAGTCCTGTAAGAAGGGCTATTTTTGAAAGGCCATGAAAGATAAATCGTGCCTTCAGAGTAAAATATTCTACATGAAAAGAGAAAGGATATTTACACCAGGTCCTGTGGAAATTCCCGAAAGGGTAAGGGAAGTTCTTGGAAGACAGATAATCCACCATCGCACCGAGGAATTCAGAAGGTCTTTTTTGGAGGTTAGAGAACTATTTAAAAGGCTTTTGGAGGAAGACTCTGAAAACTTTGTCTTTTTTGCTTCCTCGGGCACTGGCGCCATGGAAGCGAGTATTTTGAACTTCTTCCAAGAGGGGGATGAGGTAGTTGTCATAAACGGTGGTAAGTTTGGAGAAAGGTGGCTAAAGCTCTCTCAACACTGGAAACTAAAGCCCATTGAGTACAAGGTGGAGTGGGGAAGGTCCGCAGACCCAGATAGGTTAAGGGAAATTTTAAAGGAAAACCCCAACTGCAAGGGTGTTCTCTTTCAGATATCGGAGACATCAACGGGCGCCTATCATCCTGCAAAAGAGATAGGTGAGGTATGCAAAGAGTTTGACCTTTTATGCGTTGCAGACGCCATAACCGCCCTTGGTGTTTATCACATAAAACCCTCCCAATGGGGGCTTGATGTGATAGTGGGTGGGTCTCAAAAGGGCTTTTTACTTCCCCCGGGACTTTCTGTTCTTTGGTTCTCTCAAAGGGCGCAAGAAAGGTTGGTGGATAGAGCCTTTTACTTTAGCGTAAAAAAGGAGCTTTCAAAGCAAAAGGAGGGGCAAACTGCTTGGACGCCTGCCATAAGCCTTATCCTTGCCATGAAGGAATCCTTGGAGCTTCTCCTTGAAGAAGGTATGGAAAAGGTAGAAAAAAGGCACAGGGCTTTATCAAAGGGGACCCTAAGGGCTATGGAAGTTTTGGGTCTAAATAGATTTTCTCAAAGCCCTTCCCTTTCTGTAAGCGCCATAGGGTCGGAAAGGGCGGAAGATATCAGAAAAGAAATGTTAAAGCTTGGCATAAGGGTGGCGGGCGGTCAAGATGAGCTAAAGGGCAAGATCTTTCGCATATCCCACATGGGCGTAGACCCAAAGGATGGTCTTATGCTTGTGGGTATGTTGGAGGTGGTTATTAAAAAGCTTGGCTTTGGAATAGATTTGGGAGAGGGGGTAAGGGCTTACAGTGAAGTTCTTATGGAGATGGGAATATGGTAAAGCTTTACCTTGTAAGGCATGCAGAAAGCCAATGGAATCCCATAGGCAGATATCAAGGCTTGCTTGACCCAGAACTATCGGAAAGGGGAAAAAAACAGGCGAAGCTTCTTGGAAAGCACTTTAAAAACATAACACTCCATGCAGTCTATTCCTCCCCTCTAAAAAGGACAATGCAAACCGCCCTAAGCTTGGTAGAAGGAAAAAACATGGAGGTAATTCCCGACAAAAGGATCATAGAGATAGACCATGGCCTTTGGTCTGGTATGCTTGTTCAAGAGGTGCAGGAGAAGTTTCCGCAACAATTTAAAAGGTGGCTTGAGGAACCCCACAAGGTAAGCTTTGAAGATGGAGAAAGTCTTTTGCAGGTGTACGAAAAAGTAAAAGATTTTCTAAACTATGTAAAGGAAAAGCACTGGGGACAAACCATAGCGCTTGTTTCCCACACGGTGCCCATGAGGGCTATGTATTGCGCCCTTCTTAACATAGACCTTTCCAGATTTTGGTCTTTTGGTTGCGATAACGCCAGCTATTCCCTAATCCATATGGAAAGGGATAGGAATGTTATAATACAGCTAAACATAACATGCCATTTGGGGGATTACTATGTGGAAGCCCATAGGGCTCTTTAGTTTACTTTTTTTGATAAACCTTGTCTTTGCTCAGCAGATAACCAAGGAGTTTGACGTAAAGGTTGAATTCATAGGGGAGATACGAGAGGAAAAGCCCAAGCTTAGCCCACCGGAAAGCTTGCCCTTGCCCAAAGCAAAACAATTAAACCTTTCTTACCTTCTCCTTGAAGCTCCAAAGAGTATGGAGTTTATGCCTGTAAAACCTGTGGAAAAATCGGCAGGCATAAGCTGTGGAGAGCCAAAGGATGCCCTATCCTACAGGTTGGGAGTAGACTATTACCTAAGAGGGAGATACGACCTTGCCAAAGAAGAGCTTGGAAAAGTGGTTGTTGTGCCCAACTCTCCCTTTAAACCCATGGCGGAGTATGTGATGGGAATAATCGCCTATTCAGAAGACAAGAAAGATAGAGCTTTGGAATTTTTTAAAAACTCCTGCCAAATTTCTCACATATACCGCCAAGCCGCCTGCGAAGCCTATTATGCCCTTAGCTTGATGTTAGAGGGAACTGTTCCGGAAAACCAAGACAACCTATGGAGAGCGGTAAAGGACATAAGGGAAGGTAAGGAGTCTAATCCCTCTTGCGAAGGTGTGGTCTTTATCCAGTATTGTCAGTATGTATCCCACTTTATTCAGGGAGGAGAAAACTTACTATACAAAGACAGCACCCTTTTAAGGTCTGGTATACTTAGCTACTTTTCCGGAGATCTGCAAAAAGCCAAGGAGATTTTCTCCAAATACTCAGAGCCCGGCAGACCTTACCGAAAGGTAGCCCTATACTACCTTGCCCTAATAGAATACAAGGAAAACAGGGAAAAGCAAGCTTTGAGGCATGCAAGCATACTGGAAAGTATAGACCCAGAGCTTTCCAAAGAGCTTTATGCCTTTATATCGGAAAGGGACGTTTACCTTTCAAGGCTTGTATATACCATCACCAAAAACAAAGGCTTTTTGGAAAAGGCGGGAGTTATAGCCTACAACTCAAAGGATTATAACCTTGCCCTCTTGAACTTCTTAGAAGCTGGAAATATAAAGTATGCGGTGTACTCCGCTATAAAGATGGGAGATTACAAAAGGGCTGCTCAACTGCTTAGGGATAAAAAGGAAAAGGATAGAGAAGACTACCTTTGGCTTTTGGAATCCCTTTACTGGTCTGGAGAAGATATGAGTGAGGTGCTAAGGGAGGTTTCTCCAAGGTATCCAGAGCTTTACAAAGAGTACATGGGCTGGGAGATGTTTAGAAAAGGTGATTGGCTGGGGGCCTTGAGCTTTTTTGAAGATCCCTATTACAAAGCCTTGGCTCTATATAACACGAAAAAATACAAGGAAGTTATAGAGCTTTTGAGGGGAAGGGCAGAGGAAAGGGCAAAACTTTTGAGTGCAAGGGCAGCCCTTATGTTGGGCGATGCAAGTCTTGCAAGGGGATTTTTAAAGGGAAATTCACCTGAGGAGTTTTATCTTCTCGGAATCTCTTATTTTATAGAGAGCGATTACAGAAGATCTGCGGAGCTTTTCAGCAAAGTTCCCTTTGATAGCCCACTAAAGCCAAAGGCTCTTCTTAAAGAAGCAGAGAGCTACTATAACCTTGGAGATGTGCAAAAAGCCAAAGATCTATATTACCAGGTGCTAAGAAGATTCCCCGATAGCCAAGAGGCAAGGCAGGCTCTTTTGGCGCTTCTTGACTTTAAGGATATAAAGGAGGAGGAGATGGAAAAGGCCCTTGAAGGCTACATAGCAAAGGAAGAAAACCCACCCCCAGAAGCTATCTATCAACTTGCCCTTATCAAAGCCCAAAAGGGCAATAAAGAAGAAGCGGAAAGAGAGCTTTTAAAACTTCTTAATACACCCCTTAAATTTAAGGCAATACTTAAGCTTGCAGAGCTTGAAGAGGATACGGGTAAGAAGTTAATCCTCCTTTACAAGGTGTATAAAGAGGCTACGCTGGAAGAGGACAGAAAAAGGGCAAGGGATGAGATTATAAGTATATACACCTCCGTGGGCGACAGAAAAAGCCTTGCAGACCTTTTGTCGGAAGGTAGCCCTCAAGATAAAGTCAAAGCCATAGGTATATACCTAAGCATGGGAGAAACCAACGCCGCCCTACCCTTAGCTCAAGAACTTACAAAGGCAGGATACAGGGATGAGGAGTTTGATAGGTATCTTTTGGAGCTATACAAACAGTCCAAAGACCCTTCTCTTTTAGAATACCTTTTGAAAAGCCCCAATAAAAGCCTTAGAGGTCAGGGGCTTTATATCCAAGGATTTGAGATGTTAAGGAAGGGGGATAAAAGAAAAGCCCTTGAGAGCTTTGTGGAGATAAGCCTTGACTACAAGGGAGAGGGCTACTATAACCCTGCGGTCCTTGAGGCTGCAAAGATATTGCTTGAGCTCGGTGCCAAAAGAGATGCAAGCTGTATACTAAATAGGTTTGATTCAAACAAAGCTTCACAAGAAGATTTAAAATTGTATGATAAGCTAAAACAAGATTTACCAAAATGTGAGGTGAACTAAAATGGAGGGTTTTACAGAGCTTTTACAAAAGGGCGGTCTTGCCATGTATCCCCTCCTTTTCCTTTCCCTGCTCTCTTGGACTATCATAGTGGAAAGGCTTTTAAGCTTTTTGACCTCCAAATACAAGAGCAAGGCTCTAAAGGATATAAAGCTTCTTCTGGCAAAGGAAGATATAGAGGGTGCTATTAAACTCCTTTCTGTGGATAATTCCCATGTATCTCTTATCCTTAAGGACCTTTTGGAGAGGTATAAAGAGGGAAGGCTTACCAAGGATGAGATGGTAAAGGTCCTTGATTTTGAAACTTCCCTACTTATGCCAAGGTTGGAAAAGAATTTGGCTTTACTTTCTACTGTGGCAAGCGTTGCACCCCTTATAGGGTTGTTTGGCACCATAACGGGGCTTATAAAGGTCTTTTCTGCCTTTGCCCTATCAGACCCAGAAAGGGCAATACCTCTGCTTTCAAAAGGAATAAGCGAGGCTTTGGTTGCCGCCGCCACAGGCCTTGCAGTAGCCATCCCTGCCTTATTAGCCTATTGGCTTTTTAAGATATGGGGCAACAATATGCTGGATAAAATAGAGGAAGAGATCTTTGAGATTATAAGGATAATAAGATGAGAAGAAAAAGAAGGCTAAGCTCTGAAGAAAGGGCTTATATAGATGTGGTGCCCCTTGTGGATACCCTTTTGGCTGTCTTTTTATTCCTTGCGGTGCTTGCCTTTCAATCACCCATAACCTTTTTGGCGGTAAAGCTTCCCTTTGCAAAGGAGGGCGAAAAAACCGCCCTTGAGGTCTATAGGGTGCAGGTGTTAAAAGATGGTAGGTATCAAATAGGGGGCAAGGATGTAAGCCTTGAAGAGATAGAAAAACAGATAGAAGAAGAAAAGCCAAAAACCATAATAATAGAAGCGGACGAGGAGGTAGCCCATAAGTTTGTGGTGGCTTTGATGGATGTAGCCAAGCGCAAAGAGGTGGAAAATGTACTCATAGGTGTAAGAAAAGGCAGATGAGTCTTTTTATAAAGAAACTGCTTAGCCTTTTAATCTTGCCTCCATCCCTTTTTATACTTCTCTTTTTGTTGATAGGCTTTTTATCAAGGAAAAAGCTTGCAAGCCTTTTG